>JAPPKT010000274.1 GCA_028819675.1 Caldilineaceae bacterium
CGGCAACGCGGACCTCGCGGCCTGTTGTTCTACCGCCCGCGGCCCACCTCACCGCATGCCTGGGTCATGAAAAATGACGACGGTGAAACCCTGTCGGTGTTTTACGCTGTGCTCCCAAGGACCCTGATCTTGGAAATGCCCACTACGGAGTAGAGTCTCATGTCTCGTTCCGGTAGACATCCTGGGCGTTATCGGTCAAGGTGCTTCCGTGCAAGGAGTGCAAGGACTACACCGCCCCGCTGCGAGGGGGCTTCCTCCGGATGGCGCCCCTGATTCGTCCGCGCGGGGGAGGGGGGCACTGCAGCTAATCGCGGGGAGAATAGTGTCATAGTGTTCGTGGACCATCTGAACAAGAGGCAGCAGGGTGTGCTGCTTCATTACGCCCGTGAAGTAATGTTGGCGGACGGAGTCGCGGCAGACGAAGAGCAGCGATACATGGAGGTTCTTCGTAGACAGGTCTGTCCTGACGTCACCACAGAGGACATGTCTATGGAGAGCCTTGCTAAGCTGTTCGATCGGAGGAAGAGCCGTGTTTCCATGTTTCTTGAGCTTACCGGTATGGGTTACGCTAATGAGGCGTTCGATCCATTTCAATCAGAGCTTTTGCAGAGCATCGCGAGTGCGCTCTCTTTGTCCAATGGTGATGTAATGGCGATTAACTCTTGGGTGAGGCGGCAGCTTCGTTTGGTCAAGCAAGCCCACTTGTTGATGTCCGATAGCTAAGGCGATGCCGTTACCAATTATACTTGCAGGTCTTATTGGTGGAGCGATCGGCGGAGGCATCGGCTCCATGATTGACGCATACCGATACAGAAAGTATGCGGAAGAGTTAATTGCAGAGGCAGAGACTGCCTACGAAGAGGCGAGGGCAAATCTAGGATGCGCTCACCGTAGCTGTGGAGAACGGCTGCATGCTCTCGGTTGTCTACGGGTCGCGCTTTGGCGATCCCAGATCGACAGGTTTATTTCGCTCTACTCGAAGATCCACCAGGTAGAGTCCCAAGGGGACGTTGATGAGGTTGATAACGTAGCACCGCCAGATCTGTCACCCTTCGTATTAAAAGAATTGAAAAGGATATCTTCATCTGTCAACAGTGCTCTATCTCCTAATAGCCTTGGTGTCGCAGCCGGAGCGACCTCGGCGGCCGCCAGCTACGGCGTCGGTGTATTGGCCACTGGAAGTAGTGCGATCTCCACAGCGTCTAATGCTGCCACACTCAGTTGGTTGGGCGGTGGAACCGTTGCTGCGGGCGGCGTGATGCTATGCGGTATTTTCTTAGGCCCAGCTATACTTGTCAGTGGTTTGGCACGCTTTTCAAGAGAAAAGGAGAACTTGGCTAAAGTAGAGATATTTTGTGCTCAGATAGAGGAGGATATTTCGAAAATGGAGGCTGTCATGTCGATTTTGCATAGTATTGGGGAGATCGGTCTACAATATAACAAACTCATTGAAGAACTTTCTGAAAGGACCAAAATATTTCTGGATGAGCTTGAGGCACTGATAACACACAAGGCAGCGCAATATTCGGTTCTGACGCGGCTTTTAGCGACCCTCCTTGGGAACAGATACCCGGTAGTGAAGTACTCGGAACTCACCGAGGAGGAGAAGCGTATAGTCTACGTTGCAACCCAATTCGCAACAGCACTTGCCTCGACACTGAGCGCGCCGATTCTCGCAAAGGATGTGACTGACGACGGGATGGCGCTTGATGGCAACTGGCGGAAACCTCTTGAGCAAGGCCGTCGACTATTGAGAATGAAGGAATAGTCAGTGGTGGGGAAAAACCGACGAGACGAAATGGCGGGTGTCGCTGGCGCGATGACAGGTGCGCAAATGGCGTCCAAAGAAGCGGCCGCGTCCGATGTCCTCCGTTCCGGCCTCGATCGGTTCATAAAAGAGGCAGCGGCAAAGGCGAAGGTGGACCAGAAGTATAAGAAGGGTAATCTATTCGAGTACATCTTGGCAGCCAAATTCAATTTGGATGCAGCTCGCAAGGGTTCTTCCGCAAAGGCAGTTGTGAACGCAGCGAGAGGAAGACGCGGACCGTCAGACATAGACATCGTTTCCAACGGGAAAACCGTCCTTGAGGCTCAACTCAAGGCGGGAGGTATTAAATACGAAACAGATGGTCTTTCGTGTCCGATTTACGATGGAATGCAGAAGATTGTGCCTACAGAGCAAGTGGAGTCGGTACGGAAACGGGCGCGGATGTATTCCAATTCTAAGCCTTCCGAGATTCGCAACTATAAGGATACGGAAGCCACTGTTCGAGGTGACCTGAGATACGGGCCAGTATCGTCAGGGAAGACCACTTCCGCTGAGTTGGTAGAACGCGCAACACAGTCTCCCGGGCGCTATGCCATCAAACAGAACCTGCTGCAGATGAGCCAGGAAGTCGCAGTCACTAGCGTCCATGCAGCTGGCGCCGGTGTGGTGATGGGATTCGCGGAATCGGCGATCAAGAATTTTAGGCGCGACATCGATGGCGGGCAGGCGGCGCAGAACGTCATCACCGACGCGGTGATGGCCGGGGGGCGGAGCGGAGTGACGGGTGCATTGGGGGCCGTCATTCGAAATTCTGCAAGCCGAGGGGGCTTGAAGGTACTCAGCAGGTCGAATGTCGCCACTGCAGTGGCAGCAGGGCTCATTGAGGTCGGTGTCGTAGTCTACGACTACGCCAAGGGAAAGATTGACAGTAGAGAGGCCGGCGAACGGCTTGGCGGCGCAGCATGCGGCACGGCATCGAGTATCGGCATAGGGGCCGCGGCCGGGCTGGTGGCAGGTCCAGCGGGATCCGTCGTCGGTGGGATCGTCGGATACCTGCTTTCTTCGCAGGTGTATCAATCGTGTCTCGCGGTGTTCAAGGGCGCCCGTCTCGCCGAGGAAGAGGCTCTGCGTGTCGTTGCCCTGTGCAATCGGGCGGTGAGGGACTTGTACGTACGACGGGCGCGGTTTGAGGAGTGGGTGGCTTCCTGTCTTGGTAACCGGCAGGCAACGTTCGATCGATGCTTCACCGCTATCGACGACGCTCTATTGACGAACCAACCGGACAACTGCGTTCGAGCGCTCGGTGATCTCGTTTCCACATGTGGTCAGACGCTTCAGTTCGGTAGCTTCCAGGACTTCGACAGGTTCATGA
>JAPPKT010000522.1 GCA_028819675.1 Caldilineaceae bacterium
TATTGTTGGAGGTCGTCGAAGAGGATGGCGTGGACGACTTTGGGGCCGTGGACGCCGGTGGTGAGGTTGCCTTCGAGGTCGGCGGATTTGCTGGCGCCGGTGATGATGGAGAGGTTGCGGCTTTGGCGGAGGTAGGCGTCGAGTTTGCCGGCGTGGCGCATGTGGGCGAGCCAGTCTTCGCCGGTGGCGTAGAGGCGGCTGAAGGGGATGACGACGAGGTGGCGGAAGGGGGTCAGGCTGGCGGCGCGGGCGTTGGCGCCGCGGCCGCCGACGACGAAGGAGCCGGTGCTGGCGAAGGCGGCTTCGGCGGTGGTGATGCCGGCGCGGACGTAGCGGATGCGTTCGCGCTGGTCGGGGTCGTGGAGGTCGGTGGGTTGGATGAGCTTGAAGCCGAGCTCCTGGAGGATGGGGGACAGGCCTTCGATCTGCAGCTGGTCGAGCGGCCAGCAGAGGACGTCCCAGTCCTCGGGGCGTTCGGCGTCGGTGGTCTTGCGGGCGGCCTGCTCCTCTTCGAGCCAGAGCTGCAGGCGGGAGACGACGGAGAGGCGGGCTTCGGTGACGGTTTCGAGGAGCTCGCAGCTGCCCTTGACGGCGTGCAGCTCCTGTGCGAAGCGATGGGCCTGCGCCCAGATGTCGCCGTCGACGCGGGTCACGGTCATGCGTTCGGCGTGGGTGAGCGGTTCGCTGTGCGCGGGCGGGAAGGGGAGGTGGGGCTGGCGCAGGGTCTCGCGGAGGCGGGTCAGGATTGTGTCGCGAACGGTCATGTTTCGTCAGTCCAGTGCTCAGCGTGAGGCGGCAGGTGGATCGTCGGGATTCTCAGGAGCGGCCACGTAGTTTATCGCGTTGGCGCCACCATTCGCGGAAGCTCTTGGGGGCGAAGGGGGCGAAGTCGCGGTAGGCGGTCCAGCCGTTCAAGGGAGGCGGCATGAACTTGATGTTGCCGCCGCTCATGCCGGCGTAGAGGTTGGAGCCGATGCTGGCCATTTTGCCGAGATTTTCATACATGCGGCGGCTGGACATGAGGCTGGCGTAGCTCTTGATGCCCCAGGCTTCGGACTTGGGAGAGGCGCCCTCCTGCACGAGATCGGAGCGCAGGTCGAGGAGGAGGCGGGGCAGGTCGATTTTGACGGGGCAGGCCTCGCGGCAGGCGCCGCAGAGGGAGGTGGCGTGGGGCAGCTCTTTGAACTGGGCGATTTCGGGGGCGAGGGCAGGTGAGATGACGGCGCCGATGGGGCCGTTGTAGGTGCCGCCGTAGGCGTGGCCGCCGATTTCCTGGTAGACGGGGCAGGCGTTGAGGCAGGCGCCGCAGCGGATGCATAGGAGGGCTTCGCCGTAGCCGCGTGCAAACATGCGGGAGCGGCCGTTGTCGAGGAGGACGACGTGGACCTGCTCGGGGCCGTCGACGTCGCCCTGCTGGCGGGGGCCGCTGGTCATGGAGCAGTAGACGGTGAGCTGCTGGCCGGTGGCGCTGCGGCAGAGGGCCTGGAGCTGGAGGAAGGCGTCTTCGACGGTGGGGACGAGTTTTTCGATGCCCATGACGACGACGTAGACGCGGGGCATGCTGGAGACCATGCGGCCGTTGCCTTCGTTGGTGACGATGCAGATGGTGCCGGTTTCGGCGATGGCGAAGTTGCAGCCGCTGACGCCCATGCCGGCGGCGAAGAACTCCTCGCGGAGCCGGGCGCGGGCGAGCGAGGTCATTTTGGTAGGTTCGCGCGTGGGCGGCATGTCGAGTTTTTCCTGGAAGACCTCGGCGATCTCTTCCAGGCGTTTGTGGATGACAGGCGCGACGATATGGCTGGGCGGTTCGTCGGCGAGCTGGATGATGTATTCGCCGAGGTCGGTCTCGACGACGCGCAGGCCGGCCTCTTCGAGGGCGTGGTTGAGGTGGATCTCCTCGGTTGCCATGGATTTGGCCTTGACGACCAGGTTGGCGCTGTTCTGGAGGGCGATATCTTTGACGATTGCCTGTGCGTCTGCGGTGCCCCCGGCCCAGTGGACGGTGCAGCCGTTGCGGGTCAGGTTGGTCTCGAGCTGCTCGAGGTAGTCGGGCCAGTTGCTGAGGACGTGCTCCTTCATCTTGCGCACCTGGGTACGCAGCTGCTGTCCTTCGACTGCGCCCATGGAGTCGAGACGGGCATTGGTCATGCGGTCGGTGGCCTTGCTGACGGCGACGCGGAGATTGGGGTCGCTGAGGGCCTGGTTGACGCGGTCTTTGTAGGGGGCGTGGATGTCTACTTGCATGGTCGCGGCTTCCTGGTGGCCGGTCGGGACCTGATTGGGGCGGGCACGGTCAGTCGCCCCAGCGGCGGGGGTGGTCGGCTTGTGCGGGCGCGGGCTGTGAAGGGGGACGCAGCGTGCTGCCGAGATGGTTGTTGAGGATTTCGGCGATATGGTGGGCGCGGCAGGCGATGCCTTCGCGGCTGAGAATGCCGTTGATGTGGGTCATGCAGCTGACGTCGCAGAGAACGATGGCGTCGGCGCCGGATTGCTCGGCATTGGTGGCCTTGGCGCGTCCCATGGCGGCGCTGATGCCGCTGTTTTTGATGGCGAAGAGCCCGCCGAATCCACAGCAGTCGTCGGCGTGGGGCAGGTCGACGACTTCGAGGCCTTCGACGCCGTCGAGCAGTGTGCGGGGTTGCCGGTCGACGCCGAGCTCGCGATAGAGATGGCAGCAGGGATGGTAGGTGGCCTTGCCCTGCAGCTGGGCGCCGGTGTCGACGATGCCGAGGACGTCGACGAGGAATTCGGTGAGCTCGAAGGTGACCGATGCCAGGCGCTCGGCCTGGTGGGCGAGGTCGGTTTCCTGGGATTCCTGGAAGATCGGTTCGAAGAAGTGGCTTGTCATGGTGGCGCAGCTGCCGGAGGGTGCGACGATTGCATCGACTTCGCCGCTTTCCACGAGCGGGGCGAAGATCGCGAGGAAGCGGCGGGCGAGTTTGCGGGCTTCGTCGCGGTAGCCGGCGTTGAAGGCGGGCTGACCGCAGCAGGTCTGCTCTTCGGGGAAGATGACCTCGACGTCGTTCTTTTCGAGGAGCTCGCAGGCGGCGATGCCTACGCCGGGGTAGAGCATGTCGACCATGCAGGTGACGAAGAGGGCGACGCGTTTGGGTCTTTGTT
>JAPPKT010000268.1 GCA_028819675.1 Caldilineaceae bacterium
GGCGCTTGACGAAGCCGGGTGTGTGGATGTGGGCGCAGCCGACGAGTGCGATGTTTGCCATGAAGCGGTTCTCCAGCGGTGTGTGGCTGCCGCTGCCTCCGGGTATGCGGACAGTGGCTGGGCAGCGGGATCTTGGCGCCTTCAGGGCGCGTCTCAGTAGTGTAGCGGATCGGTGGGCAACGCGCTATTGTGGGGCGGTGTTTGCCCACTAGAGCCTGCGTTTCGCGCGGGCTTTCCGGTTTTCGGGTCTTAGTCTTCAGGTATCAATACGACGGTGAAGGAGATTGGCAGCAAGACGAACATAATGGCGTACAGTGTGCCTAGCCACTCTTCGGAAGGGTTTACGCGTAGACCGAGGTATTTGGTCACCAGGTTGGGGTGGTAGTCCAGGACGTATGCTATGGAGGCTATGGCGAGGAAGGTGAGGGCACCGAGTATTTTCAGTATGCGTATTCGGAGACGGCGAGTTGATTTCCATTTACTGGTAACGCTTGGGTCGAGATTTTTTGTATAGTTTACTCTCCAGTCCAATGCGTTTCTCAGTTGTGGGTCGGGTTCTCTGCAATGGGGGCATTTGCGTAGCCTGTAGGAGACTTTGCGCCCGCACGCTTTGCAGTTGGAGAAGGGGTCAGTTCCGATAAACATAATGATAGAGGTGTGATGATAGGGGAGGAGGGCAGTGCAGTACTACACCGCCCTCCTTTCGCTACTTGCCACCAAGAAAGGAATTTACCGACGACGGAAAGAGCCTACCACAATCTGGTAGGCTGTTCAATTGGAGAGGTGCTGATGGGTGCATTCCAGAATTGGGGTGGGAACAGTCTGGCGGGGAATTCATGCCAGCGGCGGCTGGAATTGTTTGCCAACTCTTGCAGAGACGGAGGGCAGCCGCCAAGCCTAGCCTTACCGGGAAGTCCGTTGATTTGGGGGGCCCAGGGCAGGCACATGACCTGTCCTCAGGGGGAATTGATGGGAACGGAGGGACCTGGCTGGAAGAAACTCGCTCGAATGGGCACCTGTCACGAATACCGGCACACGGTCGACGAGGCATGTTGTTGGCCGGGGGCGTTGCGGGGGCGGATCCCCCGCACAAGGGAGGGCCGAATAGGCCCGACCGCCCAGAAATGCAGTGGTCAGTGGTTAGTGGTCAGAGGGGGCGCTTCCTCTGGCGCAGATCGGAACGCGGACAGGTCCTGGTCAGGGCTCTGCCAGAGGATTGCGAGAGTTCGCCCCCATCTTGGGATGCACCCAATCCAAGATGCCGGGTTGACATCGTTACCATGTATATATTATTATTCAAATGACCTCACATGTCTTTGCGATGGTTTGCGCCATTTGACGAGCAACTGTCGACCCTGACGAGGAATCTTGAATCCCTGAGCTTGGCCACAGCTTTCAAGACTTTCGCTTAACCTTACTCCAAAATCGAATATTCTCGAATGAGATGTGATCGACGACATTTTCCCGGAACCCCAAGTCGGATGAGGCATAAGCTCCAGACAGAAAAAAGGGATCCACCAAATGGCAGAGCGATTGAAAGAGCTGTTGGAAGTTGGGGACGGCCATCCTGGAGAGGGGCGTACCGAAGAGGCGCAGAGCGGTTTGCCAACCATGTTTCCGCGGATCGTCGGTCCGAATTGTCTCAAATATGTTGAGGAAGTCATTTCAGGGGGATTGAAGGTCAATATGACCGAGCGCTTTGAAAGAGCGTTTGCAGAGGCACTGGGCGTGAAACATTGCATCACGACGCCCGGCTGCACGTCAGCGCTTGCGACCCTGGCTTCTGCGCTTGGCTTCGAGCCGGGAGACGAAGTCATTGTCAGTCCCATCACGGACTTTGGAACAGTTCAAGGCCTTTGCCTTGAGAATTACATCCCCGTCTTCGCGGATACCGAGGCCGGCACGGTTAATGTATGTGCGGAGACGATTGAAGAGTGCATTACGGACCGGACGCGAGCAGTTCTGGTCGTACACAAGACTGGACTGGTTTGCGATATGGATCCGATCAACGAGTTGGCACAGAAGCACAACCTCTTTGTCTATGAGGACGCTTGTCAGGCAGCTTTCAGCGAATACAAGGGCAGGTTGGTGGGTACGCTGGCAGACGCGGCGGCGTTTTCGTTCGATCCGGAAAAGACGATGGGTTCGGACGTTGGGGGCTGTGTTGTAACGAACAGTGATGAGCTGGCGTCGCGAATGCGTTTTCTGGCGCATGATCGCGGGGCCGAGTGGATTCCCGGATACGGGCGCTATCACCATGAGATGGGCTATTCGTACCGTATGCCGGAGTGTACGGCTGCGATCTGTCTGGGCCAACTCGAAGTCATCGGGGCACAGGCCGCGCACCGGGACCGCATCGCGCGTATTTTGTGGCCTCTACTGGCTGAGATTCCCGGCATCACTCCGCTACCTATCCCGGACAACTTGACTCTGTTTTCCTGCTGGATGGTTGGCTTTTACATGGACCCGCAGCAGTTTCACTGTACGGCGGAGGCGTTCTCTCAACAGCTGGCAGACGCCGGTATCCCAGGCGCCGGTACTGCCAAGTATTACCTGATGCCTGAGGCCCTTGCTTTCCTGCAGAAGCGAGCGGAAAGCAAGTCTCATCAGTTCGCGATGCCGCCGGCCTCGCGTAGCTACCATTACAGTGCCGACAACTGCCCCAATGCGAAAGCTTTTCTTGAAAACTTTATCCGCTGGGCATCTATCGGCGAAAAGTACCGGCCGGAACATTGTGAACTGATCGCTGAAATTGTGCGGGCGGTTGCGGACCGCAATCGCAGTTCGGAGGGCGTTGAGCAGAAAGGGAGGTGAGGCAAAGGGTAATGTCTTCGACGATGTGCGTGAGGAAACTGTAGAAACCTACGTTTGCATCAAGTCCGAGACAGAAAGGGAGGAACCATGCGTCAGACAAGACAGTTCAGCCGCCGAGATTTTTTGCGTCTATCTGCGGCCACGGTTGCGGGTGCTTCGGCAGTGGCCTGTGTGCCGGCCGCTCCGGCGACGGACATGGCGGACGAGGGGGGAGCAGCGCCGTCCGCTGAAATGGTGGAACTGGTTTACTGGTACGACAACTCGTACCCCGAAGCGACGATGACTCAGGCTGGGGAGGAGT
>JAPPKT010000020.1 GCA_028819675.1 Caldilineaceae bacterium
CTTGGCACATTCAGAGTATGTGCCAGCGCAGGCAAGACAGGCGAGGCAACTCCCAGATATACCCAACGTTCACCGCGATGACCTACGAACCACTGTTCACTTACGACTTGGCTTCCACCACCAGGCCCGCTCGCAGCCGTTCACAAAAAACTAGACGCCCCCATATATCCGCAGATAATGCGCATAATGCGTCAGAATGCGCTGCAGATAGAGGCGGGTCTCACTGTAGGGGATGCGCTCGATGAAGAGGGCTTCATCGGGTGCCGAACGGTCGAACCAGGTTCTGGCGTTGCCGGGGCCGGCGTTGTAACCGGCGAGGGCGGCGACGGGGTTTTCACGGGCGTAATCCTGTACCCAGCGCAGGTAGTAGGCGCCGAAACGGACGTTGACGAAGGGGCGGTTGAGCAGACCGGTGGAGTAGTTGGGATAGCCCAGGCGTTGCGCGATCTCCGCGCCGGTGGTGGGGATGATCTGGGTCAGGCCGTGGGCGCCGGCGAAGGAGCGGGCGGGCGGCTCGAAGAGGCTCTCCTGCAGGATGAGGCTGTAGAGGAGGAGAGGATCGATCTCGAAGTCGGTGGCTTCTTTTTCCACGAGGCGGGAAAAGTGCCTGGGGTAGGCGATGCGCTGGATGAAGAGCGGTACGTCGGCGGTATGCCGGGCCTCACTGAGCTGAATGAGGCGGTAGGCGGCGCTGATTGAAAGCCGGTTGGCGCCCAGTTCCTCCAGATGCACCATGAGCGGGAAGAGGGACGCGGGATTGTCGCGGTTGCGCCAGTAGACCTGTTCGAGCAGCTTCAGACCCTCGGCGCGCAGATCCAGCTCCAGCAGCAGTGTCCCGCCGACCAGGGCCGGGTCGGCGGCTATGGCTATCGGTAGGCCCGAATTACCGCTGCTGTTGCCGGCAGCGGGCGCGTCGTGCCATGTCGTCAGCCAGTTTGCGGCGAAGGCGCGGCTGCCGTCGTCGCCGGGCAGCGCGGCCGCGGTCATTGCATCCATGCGGGGGATGAGGTCCTGCCCCGGTTGGCCTTGCAGCGCCAGCTCCGTTCCGGCCAGCACGCCGTAAAAGGTCTCCGGCTCCTGTGCGACGAGCGACTGCCACAGGGAGCGGGCCGTGTCTTCCTCGCCCAGGGCATAGCGGGCGCGGCCCAGCCAGTAGGCCGCTGTGCCCGATCGCGCACCGGGATAGTCCGCCAGCAGACGTTCGAAGCTGTTGGCGGCCAGTCCGTGATGGCCGTAGGTAAAGGCGCCGATCCCCAGCACCGCCAACCCGTCCGGCGCGCGTGGGCTGTCCGGGAAGCTGTCCACCAGCATCAGCAGATCTGCCACAGCTTCAACCAGGAAGTCGGCCGTTGCCTCTGAACGGCCCCCGGACCCGATGTCCAGGATGCGGTCGGCTCTGATGGCCGAAAGCGCGCTCAACCAGAGGCCTTCGGGGGCGAGCGGGTCGTCGGGATAATCCCGGGCGAAGGTGCGGTAGATGCGCCGTGCCGCGGCGGGCGAACCCTGCGCGTTGGCCAGCCGCGCGCGGGTCAGCCAGGCCTCGCCGAAACAGTCGCAGGCCGGATACCAGTTCATCACCTGTTCGAGGGCGCGGATGGCCTCGTCCCACTGCCCCAGCCCCATGTGGGCGCGGCCAAGGCCCAGCCAGGCCTGCCCGGCGCGTTCATCCTGCGGCGACTCCTGCAAAAAACGCTCAAAAGCGCTGACGGCCGGAAAATAGGCCTTTGCATAGACGTCGACCTGCCCGCGCACAAAGAGGTCGACCGGTACCTCGCGGTTCACCAGTTGGATCAGGGACTGGTAGGCGGAGTTGCTTTCCGGGTCCTCCTCCAGGGCCAGCCGCCAGCGGGCGATGGCCGTTTCCTCGTCGCCGGCGGTGGAATAGGCGATGCCGGCGCGATACATATAGCCGGCCCGGTGGACGTTCCATACTCTGTAACCGAGGATCGCGTCGAAGTCGTTGTCGTCCCGGCTGCGCGTCTCCTCGGCAGACTCGGTTACGGCCAGGATCTCATCGTAGACCGCGGCGGCCTGGCCCCAGCGGCCATGGCCTTCGAGGATGCCGGCCACCCTGTCGAGAAGACGGACCCTTTCCCAGGTACGGCCGGCATGGTTGGCGGCCCGGCGCAGGGCGTTGGCGGCCTGCTGCCAGTCGCCGGTCGCGAGCCAGGCATCGGCGATGCGCTCTTCCACGACCGCGGTGACCTCTGCGTGCTGTTGCAGGAAAGCATCGTAGGCCGCGGCGGCTTCGGCGTTGCGGCCCAAACGGGCCAGCGTCTCGGCGCGCAGGAATAAGGTGTGGCCGAGGCGTGGGTCATCTGCCGGCAGGGAGCCGGCCTGTGGCGAAAGCTGCTCCAACACGGTGAAGGCGGACACCGGCTGTCCGTCGGCGAGGAAGGAGAGCGCAAGTTGAAAGCGGGCTTCCAGCCGCTGGTCAAGAGTAATCTGGGGATCGGCCAGCAGCGCCTGCAGCAGCCGCTGCGCCCCGCTGTAGTCGCCGTCCTCGTGCAGCCAGGCCGCCTGCTGCAAGGGCGTTGCCGCCGCGAACGCTTCGACCGTCGCCCGCTGCCGGGGGGTGGAACTGCTCGCCTGCGACGCTGCCGCCTGCGCCGGGACAGGGGTCGCGGCAGGCGCGGTCGTCACGACCGGCGGGGGCGTGCTTGTGTCGGTTACGGCGCCGATTGAGGAATCAGTGGCGATGGCGATGGTCGTGGCCGTGGCCGCCGCGCTTCGGTTCCCGCAGCCACCGAATAGCAGGACGAGCAGGGCCAGAATCGAAAGAGAGAGCGTAAGTCTCAACTGTAACTTTCGTGTTGCAGCGCTTGCCATGATTGCTGTGAAATGCGCCCCTGCTCGAGAGGAGGAAACGGCGCGCTGTGGGGGCCGGCGGAAGATCATCGCAGGGTATGAGCCGTCCGCGTGAGGCGTTCTGTGTTTGCTTGCACGCTTACGTCAATGGGACCGATAGGCATTCGATAATGGTATCAGGGGGGCGTGGACTATGTCAATTAAAGGCCGAAAACGGGTGCATCCCAACAGGGGGCGAACTTTCCCATGCCTCCGGTAGCAGCGCAGCCGCACCCATCTCGCGCTCAACCCTGAATCAGAGGTAGC
>JAPPKT010000555.1 GCA_028819675.1 Caldilineaceae bacterium
GGGCCCCCCCCCCCCCACATGGGAGGGCCTAATAGGCCCGACCGCCCAAAACTGCGAGGAGAGAGGGGAGAGGAGTGAGGAGTGAGAAAAACCTACGCTCGCCTCGTCCGGCGTCGAGCACCAAATTAGGCTTAGGAGCTGCTCTATTTTGGACTGTGCCAAGAGTTAACGTAAATGGCCCCAGCTCAGGATCTTTTTTTCCAGTTTCCAGGTCGGTCCGGAGCAGTTGTGTGAGGCGGGAATGTGGGGCGAGTCTTGACTCAAGGATGCCGGCCTGAGGGCTGTGGAGTCTAGTTTGGGCTGGTTGGGGACAGAAATGACGCGGACCGATGTTTAGTTGATTTCAGGGGCATCCTGATCAGGCAAAGGCCGTTCGTTTATGGCATAATTGACGACACGCGAGCGGAATCCCATCAAAACAGCTTCAAACTCCATAGGGAGGTCTCTGTGCATCCAGAAACATACCGCGACTATTGGGAGAAGGGCTGGGCGGTGGAAGAGGGTGTGTTCAGCCGAGAAGAGGCCGAGAGGATTGCCCAGATTGCACTTGAATTGAGTCAGCAGGAGCTGAGCAGGGAAGGCGACGGATATGTGGTCGACAAGTCGGATGGCGGAGAGATTGCACCGCGCAAGATCGACACGCCGTTTCTGAAGAGAAGCGAGTTTCAGTCGTTTATTCTGGATGAGCGGCTAACAGCATTGCTGGCGCAACTTCTGGGCTCTACCCCCCTGTTGTCGGGCGATCAGATTTTCATGAAACCGCCCCATTTCGGGTCGGCCAAGCCATACCACCAGGACAACTTCTACTTCCAGTGCCATCCCGGCGACCATGTGATCACGGCGTGGATTGCGTTGGACGACGTCGAAGCGGAGAATGGCTGTCTGCGCTACATTGACGGCTCTCACAAGGGTCCGATCCTGCCGCATGAAGCGGTTCCGGGGGAACCGTACAACCTGGTGCCGCCGCCGGACTTGATCGATCTGGAGAAGGAATCGCTGGCCCTGGTCAAGAAGGGTGGTGTGGTGTTTCACCACAGCCAGGCGCTGCATACATCGCATCGTAACGAGTCGGACCGGTGGCGCCGGGGGTATGCAACTCATTGGGTGACTGCCGACGTAACTTGCACAAAGAACACGCTTGACAAAGCTTACTTCCGTCGCGATGACTATCCGGCTTAGCTTAAAAGGGTAAGGCGGCGACTCGCCTGGTAGTTGGAACCATGGCGAAAGAGCTGTCCTCTTCCTAATGCATAGTCGATTGTTTCAAATCCATCCAAAGGAGACGCCATTTATGAACCGCTCGATTGTTTCACTGATACTGATTGCATTGCTGGCACTCGTTGTGAGCGCCTGTGTTGCGCCGGCCCCCGCTGCTCCTGCGGCCGAAGAGGAGCAGATGGAGGCTGAGGAAGAGCCGATGGCGGCAGAGGAGGTCGAAGCCGGAAGCGAGGCCGAGTTTGAACAGATACTGGCCTGCGTCGAGGAGCACTTCCCGGCCGAGGGCTATTTCACCAATGAGCTTCTGCCGGCGGCCGATGCGACGTGGGAGCCGATGGAGTGCGACAGCGTCGACAGCATCAAAGTAGGGATGCCGTGGGTGCTGAACGATGAGGAGGCGCCCTGGTACAACGCCATTGAGCTGGGCTATTTTGCTGATGTTTGCCTAGAGGTCGAATTGGTAGCGGGCGGGCCGGGCGTGGACCATCTGCAGACGCTTGCTGGCGGTGCAGTTGACATCGCGGTCGTTGCCGGAGGCAGCCGAGTGCCCTCGATCGTCTCCAGCCCCACGCCAGCGGACGTCGTTGCGGTGGGTACCTTCCTCAAGCACAGTCCGTATATCTGGTTGGGCCTGGACCCGGATACGCCGCAGGACCAGCGCTCTGACAAGGTATTGACGCCGCAGGACTTCATCGGCAAGAGAGTTGGTCTCCAAGGCGCCGACGACTACCTGTTCAATTTCATGTCCAACAAGCACGGCATTCCCGCTGATGAGGTCGAGCTGATGGAGGCGGGCTTCACGCCGGATCCGGTTCTCATGGGTGCGATGGACTACATCGGCGCCTGGATCGTGAACCAGCCGCGGCTTCTGGAGGAGAAGGGTTTCATGAACTGGGTGGCTTTCCGGTTCAGCGACTGGGGATGGGACGGTTACGGTGATGTGACGGTAGTGCGGCGGGAGACTTTTGAGGAGAATCCCGACCTGGTGCGCCGGTTCCTGGCCGCTCAGACGGCGGGACTGAACTATCTGCTTGAGAATCCTGATGAATCTGCCGAGATCGCGGTGGTGTACGGAGTTGACGCGCAGCTTACCAAGGAGCAGGCCCTGCGCCGATTCGAGTTGCAGGAAGCTCTTGTGCTCGGAAGCGACGATCTGCCCGTGTCACACATGTCGGCAGATCGCTGGAATACGCAGGTGGCTTCGATGATCCAGTATGACCAGCTTCAGCTTGAGGCCTGCGAATAGTCAGTGCGAAGAACCGAAGTGTACTCAGAGTGGTGTCGTCTAAAGGCTCCCATTGAAGCTGATGCCACTCGACAGAATTCGTACTTTAGAGGATGACCTTCGAGAGGGAAGCTGAGGGTAGGGGCAATGCTCCTATCCTTAGCCCTTCTCGTCTTTTTTGCATACTACTCTGAGGGCTTTTCTACGGGGTCAAGTGCTTTTTCACCATCCAGCAGATTTGAGTGACAGATCCTCCAACGTATACGTTTTCCAGGAGAAAAAAGGAATGCGCGTCTCTAATCTTTTTTTCTTGTTGTTTGTATTGCCGGCACTGCTTTTAAGCGCTTGCACCTTTCCGGTTCTTATCCCCGAGACGGAGGCAGGGATGGGCGCTGTCTCCGGAAACTCGGCTGATATTGAGGCCGAGTTTAAGCGACTGCTGGCCTGTGTTGAAGAGAGCTTTCCGGCTGAAAACTATATTACTAACGAGCTCCTGCCCGACCTCGATACCGCCTGGGAACCCATGAATTGCGAAGGCATGGACCAGGTAAAGGTTGGGATGTCCTGGATACTAAATGACGGCGGCGCACCGTGGTACAACGCGGTCGAACTCGGTTTTTTCAATGATGTATGTCTGGAGGCCGAACTGGTGCGCGGCGGGTCGG
>JAPPKT010000408.1 GCA_028819675.1 Caldilineaceae bacterium
TCAGTCACTGCGGCAAAGCGAAATCCGTACGCATATCTCCACCTGTTTGGAAAGTTGTTTTCTGTAACCGGCCGCGTCGATGCCTGGCTTTACATCGCGCTACTCTGTATCAGTCTCTCAAGCTACTATTTTCACTGGTTCAGGTTGACCCCAACCCTGGATCACGATTCGACCGCATTGGCACTGCACACACGTGATTTCTTACAGGAAAGTATCTTTCCTTTCTACATCTATCATCAGTTTGGAATTCAACCCCTGATCATTTACATACAGGCCTTCATATTCTCTGTATTTGGTTACAGCGTTGCCGGTCTGCAGGGCCTGACTGTTGTGGGCGGCGCCTTGGTCGCGCCGGCGACTTACTGGGCCTCTCGCTGGGCCTTTGACCAACTTGGCACAGTTTTCGCCCGCAGAGCAGGGCTGATTGCAGGCTTGGGCCTGGCTCTTTCGACATTCTTTGCTTCACACTCTCTCCGCGGCATTGAACCCGTTCTGCTACCTGTCGTGGAATTGATGGCCATTGGTTTTCTGTGGCGAGGTTTTCGCCGCGGAGACAGGCGGGACTTTATTCTGGCCGGTCTTCTGGTTGGACTGAGCCAGTATGTCTATATTGTTGCGCGTTTCTTTCCAGTCGCGTTGGCGGTAGCCAGCATAGGCGCCGTTCTGGCGAACCGGCGTCTATTGGCACACTGGCGCGACCTGCTATGGGCCGCTGCCGCAGCCGCCCTGGTTGCCCTGCCCCAGTGGGTACTGTTTGTCGTCTATCCCTATACATTTATTGCTCGCGTCTCGAATCCCGTCGGCCCTGTGGGGGGGCAGTTTGTTTTCGAATTGCCGGATCCTGTTGCCGTTATTGTCGCAAAACTGAAAAACCAGTTCATTGCGTTGTCCTTTTTCTGGCAAGCAGAGCACCCGTACGGGCCCAAATCAGTTCTGACAGTCGTTTTCGTCGTTGGCCTGGCGCTCGGGATTGCGGTCGTCATCCGCCGGAGGCGAGACGCACATGTCTTTGGATTCCTGATAATGGCGTTGATGCTACTGCCCGAACTCCTGACGTACGAAAAATATGCTCATACAGCGATAGACTTCTCCCGGCTGATTCCGGGAATTCCATTCATTTTTATGACGGCTGGTTTAGGAAGCGCGTCTGCCTGGGCCTGGATAGAAAGGAGGCCGCGATTTCCCCGTTGGATGGGTTATCTTGTCCTGGCGCTGGCGCTGATTTTCGGCCTGTTTCGCCAGTGGGACTTTGCCCAGCGAGTCACACCGTACCGCCTGGCGATTCGCGGAGAAAGTTCGCGGTTTGGCGCGATCGCAGAGTTCGTCGGCCATCATCCTGAAAGACCCATCCTCCTGCCCACCAGCTTGTATAGCGATTCGCGTCTCGCTTTCCTGCTGACAGAGCGGTTCCCGTACCGGCAGGGCGGGGTGGAAGAAACTTTGCGTCAGGGAGAGCGTATCTCGGTCATTCTCCCGGACTCCGAATGGTCAGCGGATAGAGGATTCCCTGAGGAGTGGGTCTTGCTCAAAGAGGGAATGGTCTTTTTCCTTCCGTCCATGCCTGCAAGCATCGCGCCGCTGGACGGGAAGGAGACGGTGATCCTGACGAAAGATGGTGTCCCGGTAGCCAAGACCCTGGAGGCGCGCTGGCAGGGCAGAATTCCGGCTTACGTACCTCTGGAGGGGCTGTCATTTTCCAATCATTTGGAACTGGTCGGCTTTCAGAGTAATGAGCTTGAACCTGACTCAAACCTCGATGTAGCCCTTTTTTGGCGACCGGCGCTGAAGATTGGGAGAGATGTCGAGCTTGTCCTGGAACTCTACAATCGCACTCGGGACGTGACTGTAATCTCCAAAGAGGACTGGCCCCTGAACGGCGTCTTTCGTGTCCGCACTTGGCGCCCTGATCAGATAATGCCTCTGAGCTATTCTTTAGCAGTCGGCCCCAACCTTCCTGCTGGCCAGTACCAGCTGCAAGTAGGCCTCATTGACCAGCTTTCTCGCCGGCGGATTCCTCTGGCCACAGGTCAGAAGGCGGCTGTTGTGAAGGAATTCGAGGTTGCCGGACCACAGATTCATACAGACATAAACTTTGGAGACTTCTTCAGCCTTGAAGGCTATACGCTGAACCCGACCAGCGAAGGCCTCAAGATAGACCTTTTCTGGCGCACGTTAGAGAGCCCTGATTCGGACTATACCGTGTTTGTTCACATCGTCAATTCAGATGAGCAGATTGTTGCCCAACATGATAGAGAACCATTCGAAGGCCGCTATCCGACATCGACATGGGCCCCCGGGGAACTGTTCGTAGATGAGCGAATTGTGTCCTCGATTCCTCAAGGGGAATACCGGATCCACATTGGATGGTATCGGCATCTGGACGATGGCTGGAAACGGTTATCGACTGTTTCGCAAGGGAGTTCGCGCGCGACGGATCATCTCTTGTTGGATACGATTACTTTGCCATAGAGTCAGTAGCGAGAAGCGAATCAACAAGGAACGGCAGAATTCACTGCCAGGTAGTCAGAAATGTTGACGACGGGCCAGACTGGGGCGAAATTTGTTCCTGGTCCATCCGCTCATCAGAGCGAGAAACTCGAAGTCTGAAGAGGTAGGTCAAAGGAGAACCATGCCCGACACTGCCCGAATCGCCGTCATCGGAACCGGATGGTGGTCCACGACCGCCCATATACCCGCGCTGCAGGCCAATCCGAACGCCGACCTCGTCGCCCTGACCGACATCCGCGCCGATGCGGTGGAGAAAGCGGCCCGGCATTTCGGCTTGGAGCGGACCTATACCAATGTTCACGAGATGCTGGCGCGGGAACAGCTGGACGGCGTCGTGATCGCGGTCTGGCACGCTGCCCATTACGAGGCGACGCGGCCCTGCCTTGAGCAGGGCCTGCACGCGGTCCTGGAAAAGCCGATGACGCTGTTCGCGGCGCACGCTCGCCATCTGACCGAACTCAGCCGAGAGCGCGGATGCCAGCTGATCATCGGCTACCCGTGGAACTTCAACCCGCATGTGTTGCGGGTGAAGGAGGTGATCGACTCGGGGCGGCTGGGCGCGATACGCTATATCAACAACATGTTCGCCTCCAGCGTC
>JAPPKT010000238.1 GCA_028819675.1 Caldilineaceae bacterium
CCGCCCTGCACGCCGCCCGCACCCGCTACCTCTGGCGCGGCCTCTCCGAACTGGACATCCCTTGCGCTGAACCGACCGGCGGCTTTTACCTGTTCCCCAATTTCGATCACTGGCGCAAACCCTTCGCATCCCTAGGCGTCAATACGTCGGTTGACCTCGCACGCTACCTGCTTGACGAATGGCAAATCGCCGCGCTGCCCGGTTCAGACTTCGGCACACCGGCCGGAGAGCTCTCCCTTCGCCTCTCCTCCAGCTACGTCGACCTTGAGACAGACGAAAAGGCGGCCAAACTGATCGAAACGGCTGCCAGCGTTGCGAGCGAGGAAGAGTTGCTCCGCGACCACCACCCGGGAATGAACGAAGTGTTGGCCCGTCTGCAGAGATTTCTCTCTTCTCTGTGACCTTCTCCCAATCCGCAGGATTGCCACTAAGGTCATTTCGCCAGGACCTCTCCCGATTGCGCATAGTCATCCAAAGTCGGAGCTCAGCGCGGTCGGCGCGCCATCTGTGAAGGCCTCAAGGAAAAGAAATACGCAAATGTACCCATATCCTTCTGAAGGGCTCGCTCTAGTGGACCGTCTCCATACAGTCGCTGTCATCGGTGCCGGGACAATCGGGGCCAGCTGGGCAGCCTGCTTTCTGGCCAACGGCCTGCACGTAGTCGCGGTCGACCCGGTACGCGAGGAAACGGATCTGCGCCGCGCCATCGACGCCATGATGCCCGCCCTGGAGAACATTGGTCTGGCCGCCGCCTCCGACCAGAGCCGCCTGCGTTTCTCAACCCAAATAAATGATGGGCTGGCAGAAGTCGAATTCGTGCAGGAGAATGTCCCCGAACGCCTGGAAACAAAGCGAGAGACGTTTCGACTGCTCGAAACGGTGATCGGTCCGCAGGTAATCGTCAGCAGCAGTGCCACCGCCCTGATTCCCTCCGACATACAGGCCGGTGCCAGCCATCCTGAACGCCTGCTGGTAGGCCACCCCTTCAACCCACCCCATCTGATTCCGCTGGTGGAAGTGTCCGGCGGCGCGCAGACCGCCCCCGAAGTCTTGGACTGGGCAATGGGGTTCTACCGGAAGCTCGGCAAGGCGCCGGTGCGAATGAAAAGGGAGGCCTACGGCCACATCGCAAACCGGCTCGCAGCCGCCCTATTCCGAGAGGCGGTCCACTTAGTGGCAGAGGGTATCACAACCGTGGAAGACGTCGATGAGGTCATCACCCAAGGCCCTGGCCTGCGTTGGGCATTCCAAGGCCCATTCACAACATATCATCTGGCAGGGGGAAACGAAGGGTTCGCCCATTACATGCATCATTTGGGGCCGTCACAGGAGGCCCGCTGGCAAACCCTGGGGGAACCAAGCCTGACTGAAGAACTGATTACCAAGTTAGTTAACGAAGTGGAAGATGCAACTGCGGGAAGATCCCCGGCCCAACTTGCCCGCATACGCGATTCCGGCCTTGTAGAACTCCTCCGGCTCAAGAATTCGCTTCCAGAATGATCTGTAGGCCAAAGCTCGGTGACCAGTGCCCGTTCAGATCTCCCTCCGCCCCCGGCCATCCCCCCGTAGGGGCACCCCTCGTGCGTGCCCAAGCCAGCATGCCCAAAACGAGCCAACCTGCCAAACCCCCCGTAGGGGCACCCCTTGTGGGTGCCCAGGCCCGCATCCCTCAAGTGCGCAATCCTGACAGAGTCCCCCCGTACGGGCACCCCTTGTGGGTGCCCTCGTGGTGCTACTCCTGGCGAAAATCCGACAGCGCGGGAACTACCGCCCTCTGTCGCACGGCTGGTCACCCAATTCCCTCTGTAACTGCTCAAGTTCCGCCTTGAGCTTGCTTACCAGGCCGGCGTTGCCCGGTTCATGATAGACACTATGCATCTCCCTCGGATCGTCTTCGAGGTCAAAAAGCTCCCACTCCGGCTCTGTAGGCTCGTCAATAGCGCCCGCACTGCCAAGAGCCTCCCCATAGTAGTAGATCAGCTTATACCGCTCAGTTCGGATCCCGTAATGGGCCGGAATGTTGAAGTGTGCCAGGTGCATCCAGTACCGATAGTACATCGAACGCCGCCAGTCCGATGGTGCCCTGCCTTCCGCCAGCGGACGAAGACTCCGGCCCTGCATATCCTGCGGTTCCGGAACACCCGCATAGTCCAGAATGGTCGGCGCAAAATCTACGTTCAGCGCAATCCGTTCGCTGGTCACACCAGCCTGGACCGCCCGCGGGTAGCGCATCAGAAATGGAATGCGAATCGACTCTTCGTACATGAATCGCTTGTCATACCAGCCGTGGTCCCCCAGGAAAAAGCCATGGTCCGAGCTGTAGATGACGATAGTGTCCTCGGCGATCTGGTTCTCTTCCAGGTACGCCAGCAGACGGCCCACATTCTCGTCGATAGAAGCGACGCAGCGAAGGTAGTTGCGCATGTAGCTCTGGTAGTTCCACGCCTTCTGCTCCCCAGCAGACAGCCCATGGGGCACCGCGTCGGGCACATGGTTCTTCAGATGCATCAGCGCCACCTGTTCGGTCGCCATACTGGCCGCGGCCGCCCGATTCCGGTAGTCGTCGTGAAAGGTAGCCGGCTCGGGAATCGTCTCATCCGCGTACAGCTCCCGGTGCTTCGGATGGGGCTGAAACGGATCGTGAGGCGCCTTGTGCGCGCAAACCAGGAAGAAAGGACGATCCTTGTCTCGCTGCGACAGCCAGCTCAGCGCCTTGTCCGTCAGTACGTCCGTCACATATCCCCTCTCCACAACCGGCTCACCCATCTCCGTCATCTCAGGGTCGTAGTACCGCCCCTGCCCAGGCAAAACGCTCCAGAAATCGTAACCCGCCGGGTCGCTGTTCCCACCGTGCCCAAGATGCCACTTGCCAACAAACGCCGTCTGATAACCGGTGTCGTGCAAAAGCATCCCTAGCGTAGTCTCCTTGGTCTGATCTATGACGTCGTTGAGCGTCTTGATTCCCGTCGTATGGCTGTACTTCCCCGTATGTACCGACGCCCGCGCCGGCGTACAGATCGCATTTGTGCAGAAGCAGCTGTCCAACCGCAGCCCTTCCGCGGCAATCCGGTCCAGATTCGGCGTGCTGTTCAGC
>JAPPKT010000069.1 GCA_028819675.1 Caldilineaceae bacterium
TGGCCCGCCGTCTGTGGCCCCTTCTTTTCCTTGTCTACCTGTGCCTCACAGGATTCATACTGGGCAGTAGCCTCTATTACTCCCTGAACCTGTGGGCCATTGTGGCCGCGATCATGCTCGTCGGCAGTGCCCTGTCCGTCCTGCTTCTGGGCGGCCAACAAACATGGCACAGGGCCTTCCCCCAGCGTACCTGGGCCACCCTGCTCACTGCCGCCGCACTCTTTACCTTTGCCGCCAGCAGCCATGCCGCTGCCGCCTCCGGCAGTGGTTGGGCCGTCGCCGCTGACTTCGCCCACCTTGTTGCTGCCGCGGTCTGGGCCGGCGGTCTCATCTTTCTGGCGCTCCTGCTGCTCCAGCTTCTTCGACGGCGCACACTGCCCGACCCCGACTGGATGGTCCTCCTGTTGACACGCTTCTCCCTCAGCGCCCAAATTGCGGTGTTCGTACTTGCCCTGACCGGCCTCTTCGGCAGCTTCGTGCAACTGCCGGACGCTTCCAGCCTCGTCACCACAACCTACGGGCGCGTCCTGCTCATCAAACTGGTCATCGTCGCCGCCATCCTCGCCGTCGCCTACTTCAACAATCGGGCGGTAAGGCGGGCCCAGGATACCGTCGCTAACACATCCGCACTCAGCCGCTTCACGCGCCGGGTGGCCGCCGAAGCTGGTATGGCTGCCGTGCTGTTCATTTCAGTGGCAGTACTTGTGCAGACCCCCACACCGAACCTTCCGCCGCCAACTGCCCCCGCGGCGTCCTCGCTGCCCTTCAACGAAATGGCTTACGATGGTGACTTGGCCGTCCACCTGCAAATAACGCCCAATCAGGTCGGCCACAACCGCTATTGGGTTCATCTCTCCCATCCAGACTCCTCTGACATCGGTGAAGTCCAACTGGTGCGTCTCTTCTTCTCCCACGAGTCAGGTGAAATGGGGCAAGCGCGCCTCGACCTGGCCGGCCTGGGCGAGGACGCCTTCGCCGCCGAAGGCGCTTTCCTCAACCGCGACGGCCAGTGGAACCTCTCAGTCTACGTACGCCGCCGGGGCATGAATGACGCATTGGCCGAAATCACCGTCCCCGTCCCGTCAGCCGAAACCGTGCAACACGTCTCCCGCTCACCGTGGCGCAACCCGGTTCCCCGGCTGCCCGCAGAAACAGTCGTCGGCGCGCTGCTGATCGCCCTGTCCCCTATCCCTTTCCTCTGGCGCCGTCCCCTGCTGCGTGCCAGCCGCCCGCTTTACCTGGTCTTGGCGATGGCCGCCCTCTTCTTCCTCCTCAGCGGCGCACTCCTTGCCCTGACCGCCCTCCTGTAACCCCGCGACCCGTCCCCTCTACCGTTCAAGAACGGTCTCAGCTTCCCGCCCCACCGCATATCTTTCTCTTACACTCTGCAAACGTGCCTGTGATGAACGCAGACTACACTGAATTCAGAAAACACACGGCCACTGCAGGTCCGGTGCGAGGCATTCTGTGCCGGATTGGGATTAGGAACCGAAAGGGAGAGATAAATGAGATTCGATCGCTTGACCGAAAAGGCAAGTGAAGCAATTGTCGAGGCCCAGAACGAGGCCAGGGAATACAAGCATGCCAGCATCGAGCCGGAGCATCTCCTGCTCGCGCTCCTGCGCCAGCAGGGAGGCGTCGTGCCTGCCGTGATCGATCGCATGGGCGGCGATAGGGAAAGCCTTCAGGCCGGCGTGGAACAGCGCCTCGCCGCCAAATCACGCGTCAGCGGCGGCGCAATGGAAATGCGCATGGGACGCGATCTGGCACAGCTTCTCGAAGAAGCCGAAACCATCGCCGCCAACATGAAGGACGAGTACACCTCCACCGAGCATCTCCTCATGGCGATGGCCTCGTCCCGTAACGGTGACGTACGCCAGCTGTTGGAACGCCACGGCGTCGACTACAACACTATCATGCAGGGCCTGGCCGCCGTGCGCGGCAGCCAGCGCGTCACCAGCCAGACCCCCGAAGCCCAGTATGAAGCCTTGGCAAAATACGGTCGCGACCTGACCGCCGAGGCCGGCAAAGGCAACCTCGATCCCATCATCGGCCGCGATCAGGAGATCCGCCGCGTCGTGCAGATCCTCAGCCGCCGCACCAAGAACAACCCCGTCCTCATCGGCGAACCCGGCGTCGGCAAGACCGCCATCGCCGAGGGTCTGGCCCAACGCATTATCAACGGTGACGTGCCCACAACCCTGAAAAACAAGCGTCTGGTCGCGCTCGACCTGGGCTCTCTGGTGGCCGGGGCTAAGTACCGCGGCGAGTTCGAGGAGCGGCTCAAGGCCGTTCTCAACGAAATCCGCGACGCCGAAGGCGAGATCCTCCTCTTCATCGACGAGATGCACACCCTCGTTGGCGCCGGCGCCGCCGAGGGCTCGATGGACGCCTCCAACATGCTCAAGCCCATGCTGGCCCGCGGCGAACTCCATGCCATCGGTGCCACCACCCTCGATGAATATCGCAAACATATCGAAAAGGACGCCGCCCTCGAACGCCGCTTCCAACCGGTTTTCGTCGGCGAACCCACAGTCGAAGATACCGTCTCCATCCTGCGCGGGCTCAAGGAGCGCTACGAAGTCCATCACGGCGTGCGCGTGACCGATGGCGCCGTCATCGCCGCCGCCCAGCTCAGCCACCGCTACATCAGCGACCGCCAGCTCCCCGACAAGGCCATCGACCTCGTCGATGAGGCCGCCAGCAGACTGCGCATGCAGATCGACTCCAAGCCGAAAAAGCTGGACGAGTTGGAACGCCAGGCGATGCAGCTGGAGATCGAACGCGAAGCCCTGCGCAAGGAGTCCGACGAGGCCAGCAAGCAGCGCCTCGATGCCCTCGAAAAAGAGCTGGCCGACCTGCAGGAAACCAGCTCCGAACTCTCCATCCGCTGGCAGGCCGAGCGCTCCGCCATCCAGGCGCTGCGCACCCTGAAAGAGGAAAGCGAGCAGCTGCGCACAGATATCGAGCAGGCCGAACGCGACTATGATCTGCAGCGGGCTGCCGAGCTCCGCTACGGGCGCATGAACGAACTGCAGCAGCAGCTTGACGCCGCCAGCCAGAATGTGGCCGCCATCCAGGCCGGCG
>JAPPKT010000630.1 GCA_028819675.1 Caldilineaceae bacterium
CACCAGTAGCTCCGAAACGTCCGCCCCCAACGCCTTGGCAATCGCGCCAAGGGTCCTGTACCTCGGCGTCTGTTCGCCCTTTTCCAGCCGCACGAGTGTCACCCGGCCGATGCTTGCTGCGCGGGCAAGCGCGTCCTGCGACAGACCGGCAGCGTTGCGCAGCCGCCGAATGCGTTGGCCGAGCGTATGCCTTCCCCGCATGGCCATGGCCTCAACAGTTGGGCAGTAGGACGCGTCACAGTAGTGACGGGCGAAGTCCCAGGGAATTGTGAGCGTCTCGCTCTGGGTCGTCTCCAGAATCATTTCGTACGGGTTGGGCAAGTTCAGGGTCGACAGCGCTGTGCGCTCTCCGATTTCAGGGAGGTCGGAGTAGGGGATGAGCCCCTTCGCTCCGTCGGCGAAGCTTAGTTCGATGCTATCTTCCAGGAGCCGAGCGACGGTCATCTTGCGTCTTGCTACATCCCCAGAATCTCGAGCCACTGCAATCCACCCTTTCAATCTTTACAAGAAAATCTGTTGAACAGTTACCGATCCATCGCCTGCCAGTCTGTCTATCCACAAATCCTGAGGAGCTTGATTCAGGCAGTGGCTCCGCCTACGGCGGTGGACGCAGCACGTTAAAGAACCTGCGTGTTGGGCAGGCGTTTCCGGGCCAGAAGGTTGGCTTTACCCATGTGGCCAAGGGCGATCGCAACGCTAATGTGGGGCGCGTCGGGATTGGGACTCAGTCCTGGCAGGATTCAGGGGGAACAGACCGTTCCAGCAGGTCGATCAGGCCCGGCAGATCTTCCTGCACGGTGTTCCATAGGATATCGAGATTGATGCTGAATTAGGCGTGGACGAGCCGGTTTCGCATTGCGATTATGTTGTTTCAGGGGATGCCGGTCGGTTCCTGCCGGGTTGGGTCGGTTACCTGGGATGCGGCTTCGCCGACAGTTTCAGTTTCTTTGACCAACGACAGGAGCAACTGGCGGTCGGTCTCCAGATCGTCCCTCACCCGTCCCCGCGCGAACTACATGGCCTCTCGCGCCGCATCGAGCATATGGCGTAGACGGATGGCGTCATGTTCGCGCATATTGAACTTCAGCTGCGTCCAACACCTTCTGCCGGAAGTAGGGACTCAGGTCCTCAGGAGTCCTCAGGTCGACTTTGCGTCCTGCGAAGAGCTCAGACAGTGCCAGCTCCATGCCGGCGACGCCCAGCAGTCCGGGAATACGGTCCGGTTCGAATTCGACCAATAGGTCAATGTCGCTGTCGGGTCCGAAATCACTTCGCAGCGCGGAACCGTATACGGCGAGCCGTCTGATGCCGTGCTTCTCACAGAAGGCGGCAAGTGTTGATTCTGATACCGGCAGGTGTGGATTCAATGTTCCTGTTCCAAGCGTTCACGTAGCGAAACCGTCACTGCGCCAGCTGTGGTTTCACCGGTCAACCGGGGCAGTTCACCGGTTTGCCGGCAGGCCTCAGGGTCGTTGATATTCGGACTCACGTTTGCCTCCAGCAAAGACTTTTTGCCCGCGGACTACCCTACACCATGGCGACGTCGCTGGCAAGACCAGCCCTATCAAACGCCTCCCACATACCGGCTACATTCGCCTGCTCAGCATCCCCGTCATGCACGACAAACCGCACGGCAAAATCGAGCGCATCGCCCTGCTTCAACGCATATCCCTGCCGTGCCATCGGGTTGACCGTGAGCGTTCCCCAGTCGGCTACGAACCAGGGGAAGCCCTGGGCGCTGGCGTAGGGGAACAGGGCCGCGCCGGCTTGCCTGCCGGCCGCGATGGCGCCTGAACAGTCCACCCAGTCCGATATCTGGCCGCTGATGGCGGCGGCACCGGTGCGGCCTTGGGAATCGACCATGGCGGCACCGCTGGTCACGCGCAGGGGCTCGGTCATGCGCAGTCCATAGTAGGCGTGGCGGGTCGGGCCGATGTGCAGGTCCCACTCGGCCGGGCGCAGCTGGGAGCGGACGTCGAAGAGGTTGGCTACTTCGCCGGGCCGGATGTCGATCGTCCGCGTCTCCACCGCCAGGGTGCGCCGCTCGGGCGCGCCCCACTCGATGGGGCCCTGCCAGTGCAGGGTCTGCACCAGGCGCAGATGGTCCGCCGCCAACTCCTCGGCCTCGACGTCGACGCCGAGGATGCGCCCCGGCGCGCGGCCCTGGAAGATGTCGTTCACGCAGCAATTGTAGGTCGCTTTTTCCAGCGCGCGGCACCTCAGCCTCATAGCCCACAAGTGCGAAGCGGCGTCCGTTTGAGCCTGGACCGTCTGCGGCTCAGCAGTCGTCACTAGACCTAACCTTCAAAGGGATTAAGGAACTCCACGCCAAGCTGACCAAAGTCACGCACATTTCGAGTGACCACAATCAGCCGGTGAACGGTGGCCGTCGCGGCGATCATCGCGTCTTCGGTGATCGTGTCCGACCTTCTATGCATGAGCCGTCCCCACTCCCGAAAAGCGGGCGCGTCCATAGGCAATACACCGTAGGACGCCAGGACTTTGTCCAGCCAGGCCTCCAACTCCTTCGCTTTCGCACCATCCTGCTCTCGGGTTATCTCGATACCCGCCTGTATCTCTCCAACCGTAACGGCAGACAGGAACAACTGCTCAGCCGGCACCTTCGCGATCCAATCGAGGACGGAGCTATGTGGACGGGGACGACGCAACTCCGAGATCACGTTCGTGTCGAGGAGATACATAGCGCTACTTCACAGTCCAAGGTGTTCGGCGGCGATGCTGTCGGCGCGGCGGCGTAAGTTCATCGGTCCGTGCCTCAGTGGCGAGCAGCAACTCTTTCAAGTCTGGCCTGGTCATCCCCTCCAGCCTCCGCCACTGCTCGATGGGAAGGAGCACAACAGTTTCGACGCCACGCTTGGTCACGATCTGCGGCCCTTCGGCGAGCGTGGTATCCAACAACTCGCTGAACCTTGCCTTGGCATCCTGAACCGGCCATCTCCTGCTCATGATTCACCCCATTTGCCTATTTTCTGACTAGTTGTCTGACTAGTTGGAATGCCAGGTTAAACTGCCATCTGTGTCAAGATGGAGACAGACCGGCATGGGTGCATTCAA
>JAPPKT010000293.1 GCA_028819675.1 Caldilineaceae bacterium
ACCAGATGCTGCAGTGGATCGCCGACTGGGTGCAGAACGACGGCGCATCGCTGGACAAACCGACCCACTTTGAGACGCGCGACGGGAGCTTCTGATGGCCCAAACTGTGTCTGAACTGAGACAACATCTGGCCAACGGGCAGGTGATCCCGGCCCACCCGCTTGCCCTCACCGCCGATCTCAAGCTGGATGAACGGCGCCAGCGCGCGCTGACCCGCTACTACTGCGCGGCCGGCGCGGGCGGCGTGGCTGTGGGCGTGCATACGACCCAGTTCGAATTGCATCAGCCCGAATACGGTCTGCTGGAGCCGGTGCTGGCGCTGGCGTCGGAGACGGTGGACGAGCATTTGCAACAGAACCCCCGCCCCTTCGTCAAGGTAGCGGGCATCCTGGGCGATACGCGGCAGGCGGTGCGCGAGGCCGAGACCGCCATGGAGCACGGTTACGATGCGGGACTGCTGAGCCTGCGTGCGCTGGCAGAGGCATCGCCATCGGAGCTTGTCGAACACTGCCGGCGCGTGGCGGAGGTGATCCCGGTAATCGGCTTCTATTTGCAGACCGCTGTGGGCGGACAGGTGCTGCCCTACCGCTTCTGGCGCGAGTTCGTGGAGATTGAGAACGTCGTCGCCATCAAGGTCGCGCCGTTTGACCGCTACAAGACCCTGGACGTGGTGCGCGCGGTGGCCGAGTCATGCCGGAGCGAAGAGATCGCGCTCTATACGGGCAACGACGACAATATTGTCGCGGACCTGCTCACCGAGTTCAGCTTTGGCGGGCAAGAGACGGATGCGCCGCGGCTGCGCATTGTCGGCGGGCTTCTCGGCCAGTGGGCTGTGTGGACACGGGAAGCGGTCGCCATGCTGCGTGCCATCCACGACCAGAGCGCAGCCGGCACGCTCGACTACCGGCACTGGCTCACCTACAACGCGCAGATGACGGACGCGAACTCGGCGGTGTTCGACAGCGCCCACGACTTCCACGGCTGTATCTCCGGCGTTCATGAGGTGCTGCGCCGGCAGGGGCTGATGCAGGGGATCTGGTGCTTCAACCCGCAGGAGAGCCTTTCCCCCGGCCAGTGTGAGGAGTTGGACCGCGTCTGCCGCGCCTATCCCCATTTGACTGACGACGACTTCGTGGCCGAACACCTCGACGAATGGCTGCGCTGACCGCACCAACCCTCAGCCTTCAGTCAGTCCATCCCATTCCGAAACCGGCCCGCCACCGAAAACTGGAAACTGACCCATGCTAAGAATCGGAATCGCCGATCTCGATACCTCGCACCCGGGCCGCTGGGTGCCGATTCTGCAGGAATGGGACAGTGTCGCGGTGGCGGCCTGCTGGGACGGGGGCAGCGTGCGCCCGCCGGGGTATGCGCGGCAGTTCGCGGCCGAGCACAACATCCCGGAAGTCGTGCCCGAGCTGGCGGACTTGATTCCGCTGGTCGATGTGGTCTTTGTCCAGGGCTGCAACTGGGACCTGCACGTAGAACGGGTCAGGCCGTTCGTCGAGGCCGGCAAGGGCGTCTATATCGACAAACCGCTGGCCGGGAACGTCGCCGATCTGTTGCAACTGAAGGCGTGGGCGGCGCAGGGCGCGGACATTGTCGGCGGCTCCTCGCTGCGCTGCTGTGAGGAGGTCAAGCGGATCCATGCGCAGAGCCAGGGGAGCGATCTCCACACCATCTTTGCCAGCGGGCCGAACGATTTCTTCAACTACGGCATCCACGTCGTCGAGATGGTACAGGGCGTTATCGGCAGGGAACGCAGCAGCCCCGCGGTCGCGGTTACGCATCTCGGCAGCCATGGATCGGAGCGGCTTCTGATCGACTACACGAATGGACTGCAGGTGGTGCTCGAGTTGGAAGCGGCCGGTGGTTTCTTTCTTTCCGTCAGCGGCGGCAACGGTCGCTGGTCGGCGACCGTGGAGAGCGATTTCTACCGCGCGCTGCTGCAGGACGTTGTCGCCCACTTCGAGGGAAAGCGTCCTTTCCCCGCCGGCATTGATATGCTGTGCGAGGCGGTGATGGTGCTGCTGGCCGGTCGTGAGAGTAGGCGCCGCGGGCGGCTCACGCCCGTTCGTATTGACGAGCTTGCCGCGGATGCGCCCGGTTTTGACGGTCACAGCTTTACTGTGGACTACCGCGCCAGCGTGGGTTGAGCCGGTTGCGTCAATTGCGAATACCCCAGACGCTGAGTGCTTTCTCCTCAAAGGCAGGGATCCCGATCCTTCCCCGTATCTCGTCGACAGCCACATCGGCATAGGCCGCGCCGTCGCGTAGAGCCAGTGCCGAGGCTACGCCGGCGGCTTCACCCAACGCCATCATCGTGCGCGACAGCCGGCATGAGGAGGCGGCAATGTGTGAGAAGGATGCTCCTCGCGACGCGGCGATCAGGTTGTCATACTCCGCCGGCAGCAGACAGCTGTAGGGGATGCCGTAGGGCTGCTCCAACTCCTTGAGCTTGACGCCCTTTACATTGCGCTCGCCATGCGTATCGAGCGGATGGTCGGCGAGGGCGATGATCTCTTCCCGCCGCGGCTGGCGCAGAAGACCGGCGCGTACGTCCTGCTCACGCAGCACGTAGCGGCCCACCAGCCGGTGCGATTCGCGAATGCCCACCAGCGGAAACATGCTCTTGAAGCGGTAGCGGTCGAAGCCGTAGGCGGTCTGCATGCGCCGCCAGTGCGCATGCATGCGCGCCTGCGCGATCGCCTGCGCTTGGGGATAGGGCATGCTGTGAAACTCGGCGCCCTCCATGGTGGGCAGCACGTTAATGCACAGGTCGCCGTTGGGATACTCGGTCACGTGGGCGGCCGGCCTGTGCGTCGCCAGCCAGGCATGGATTTCGGGGGCGCGGGCCGCGACCGGCAGCTCATCTGCCCCCGCTTCGGCGACCGGCGTCACGCGGAAGACCTGCGAGATACCGTTGACGATGGGGGAGGCGCTGTCGGGGGCCGACGGCTCCCCGTAGAGATCGTGCGGCTCTTCGCCAAAGGCCATGCTGCACTCGGCCGCCCGCGCCAGGTGGCAGCCGCCGGAGCAGTCGATGAAGAGCTTGCTGCGGACGGTATAGG
>JAPPKT010000519.1 GCA_028819675.1 Caldilineaceae bacterium
TGCCGTGGACGGACCCAAGGCTGGCGCGTAAACACCAGCGCATCATCCTGGAAGGGGAGGTGTCGAGCGCGGTCAATCCGCCCTCGGGTTGCCGCTTCCACCCACGCTGCCCCATCGCCGAGGAGCGATGCAAGGTCGAATCGCCGGAGCTGCGCGAGGTGCAGCCGGGGCACTGGGTGGCCTGTCACCTGGCGTGATGACAGCATTGGTCCCCGCTAAACGATACCAAACAAACCCAAACCCATTGCCGAGGGACTAGCTCTGTGCAGACAACCGAAGACGCGCTTGAAATCGGTTCGGAGCCTCAGCTTTTCGTCGATGACACAGTAATCGGCGCTAAGCATGGGGTTGTGCGCACGCTGCACCCGGCGCGCAAGCTGGAGGAGCCGGTTCTACGGCCGGACCGTCCGTGGGAGGGGAGGCGCGTCTACATCTATGGCAGCGTTTACTACGACGACGAGGCCCAACTCTATCGCATGTGGTATATCACGCGATTGGGGCAGGGGCAGCAACCGCGCGCGCCGGGTCTGCGCGGACGGACGGGAGACATCGTCCTCTATGCCGAGTCTGCGGACGGCGTCCACTGGGAGAAGCCCAGCTTGGGCCGACACGAATTCGACGGCTCGCGCGAGAATAATATCCTCTTCTTCGACAAACACAGCCCCACTGTAATCGTCGACGCCGACGCCCTTCCTGAATATCGTTTCAAGATGGCCGCCTGGAACTGGGACCAGGATGCCTCCGGCTACTGGATCGCACATTCGGCTGACGGCCTGAACTGGCGTGAGTACGATGTCAACCCGATACTCATGCGCGACGAAATCCTGGAGTCGGTCACTGTGGCCCGCCACCCGCGCACGGGCGAATACTTCGCTTTTCACCGCCTGTGGGGAGAGGTCCGGGGGCACGTGCGGCGGCTGGTGGCCGTGGCTACGAGCAGGGACTTTATTACTTGGACAAGCCATGGCGTGTGTCTGGTCCCCGACGAGCTGGATGACGCTTGGGCAGAGGACCCCGGCCAGCGCGCCGAGTTCTACGGCATGTCGGGTTTTGTCTATGGGGGCCAGTTTCTCGGGTTCTTGCCTGTGTTTGACGTGATAAAGGACGCCCGAGGCGAGTCCGGGATGCCAGCATCGGTTGCTGCCGATGGTAGCAAAGGCTTGCACGCGCCGGCAGTGATATCCGAGTCCGGAGCGGAGATCGACCAGGCGCCGTGGGACGGCCCGATCGCGGCACAGCTTGTCCATAGCCGGGATGGGCTGAGTTGGCACCGGTTTGAAGACCGCTCGCCGATCATTCCGCGCGGCGAGCCTGGCAGCTTCGACGCCGGCTGTATTCTTTGCTCGGCCGACCGTCCGCTGATCCGCGGAGACGAAGTCTGGCACTACTATACGGCGGTCAGTACGATGCACGGTGGTCCGATGCCGCCCAAGACGATCTCGATTGGGCTGGCGAAATGGCGGTTGGACGGGTTCGTTTCGCTAGACGCCGGGCATTTCGGTGGGGTAGTGGAGACGGTCCCGCTGCAGCTTTCGGGCGAGGGGCTGGAGGTCAATGTGGATGCCGGCGACGGCAGCCTAGCGGTGGAGGTGCTGTCGGCCGCTTGCGAGCCTCTGCCCGGATTCACTCGCGTGGACTGCCAGGCGATCGATACCGACGGCGTACGCCAAACCGTTCGGTGGAGCGGGGATGCGCGCCTTCCGATCGGGCAGCCTTTGCGGCTGCGTTTTCACCTGCAGGATGCGGAACTTTACAGCTTTCGCATTCGGGAAGCAGGCCAGCCATGAGAGGCATATGGTTCTTCGACGACTGGATGCTGGAACGTCGCGACTGTCTGGAGCGCGTTTGGGGTAAGCCGACCTTTGTGAAGGAGATCTTCACAGAGTTCTTCCCGGCCGGCTGGGACGGTTATGGGGGCTACCCCACGGCCTTCTACGACGAGAGGCTGGGCAAATACGCACTGTATTTGATCGCATTTCCGGGTCGCGAGAGCCGCGACCGCACGCCGGGGATCAGTGCGGGCGAGTTTCAGTTTCGTCTGCTTTCAGACGACCCTTTTGACTGGCCCAATCCGGTCTACAATCCTATCTCTGGCCCGGCCTGGCGCAGCTTTGACGATGTGGTTGTCGACCAGGACGGCGCGCCGATCTGGGCGCACGCGGTACATTCGCTTGCGGGGACGCCGCTGGCGGAGCGGGGGTACGCTTCGGCTGTGCTGGACGTGCCGCGGCATCTTACCTGGGGCGGGTTCTCGGATGACGGTGTGCAGTTTACTGTCGACCGGTCAGGGCCGTGGCTGGATCCGGGTTCAGACATTGCGGGGGACATTCTGTGGAACCGGGAGGCCGAGCTCTACCAGCTCTTCGTGCGTCCGGTCTACGGTGACCGACGTGTGGCGATGTCGACGACAACCGACTTCAGGGAGTTTACGCGGCCGGTGACGATCATGCAGCCCGATGCGCTGGACCGGGTGGGGACTGAATTGTACGATATGCCTCCGCGGCCTTACGAGGACTTCTATATTGGACTGCTTAACATCATGACCAGTGACCGCTTTGAGGAGGTGAGCCTCAGCAGCAACTGGCCGCAGATCAAGTATTTCGGGCGTATGGATACGCAGCTGGCATACAGCTACAACGGTCTGTACTGGTACCGCACGGAGCGCGAGCCGTTTATCGGGGTGCGCGACTATGGCCAGGTTGGGGGCGGGTCGGCTTACGGTAAGGAGATGCTGCGCACGCAGGACGACAGGCTGCTCTTCTTCGTCATCGGCGATTACGGCGGTCATGCGGCCCGCGTCGACAAGGAGACGGAGTGGCCGTATGGCAGCGGTTATCGGAGCCCGATGTTGTATGAGTTGAGGCTGGATGGTTTCTGTTCGTTGAAGACGTGGGGGCGCGAGGGTGTGTTGCGGACTAAGGTGATCATCCCGCGCGATGGTGACATTCGGCTGAACGTGCGGACGATGGCGCACACTTGGGTGCGGGTGCAGATGCTGGATGGGGTGACGGCGCAGCCGATTCCGGGTTATACGTGGGAGGAGGC
>JAPPKT010000163.1:0-12337 GCA_028819675.1 Caldilineaceae bacterium
CCCCCCCCCCCCCCAAATGGGCGGCCCTAATCGCCCCGACCGCCCAGAAATGCAGTAGTCAGTAGTCAATGGTCAGAGGCGGCGCTTCCTGTCCTGGAAACTGGTTGTGTCCTGGTTGCTCCCGGAGGCTTGCGAGCGTTCGCCTCAATGTTGGGATGCATCCGCCAGTTATTTCGTTGCAGAATACCACTTCAGAAAGTAAAGAGGACAGTGACTTCCCATGACATATTCCGATAGGGATCTCGAACAGTACGCCAATCTCCTTATCCGACTAGGCGTCAACCTGCAGCCAGGCCAGTCGCTCGACATTCGCACGGAGCCCGTTCATCGCGAGTTTGCGCTGGCACTTGCGTCCGCTGCCTATGATGCCGGGGCAAAATTCGTCGCCATCGAATACAGTGATATGCGATTGCAAAGCATACGGGCCGACAAGAGTTCGGAGGAGGAACTCAAGCACCTTCCCGCCTATATTGAAGCCATCGCAAACGAACGAAAGGATGACAGGTGGGCCGCCATCAGCGTAGTTGGCGAAGAAGATCCTTCGCTTCCCGCCCAGATCGATCCCAACAAGCTGCGCATCCTGCAGACCGCCGAGTACCGTGCCACGATGGCGTGGCGGTCGTCGATGATGGAGATGAAGCAGCAGTGGAACGTGGCAGCGCTGCCCACGCCGGCCTGGGCGCAGAAGGTCTTTCCCAATCTCTCCGCGGAAGAAGCGCTGGGACGCTTCTGGGAGGAGATTCGCCGAACAATCCGCCTGGATACCGACGACCCGCTCTCGGCATGGCAGACACATCTCTCCCATCTTGCGGCGGCACGTTCGACGCTGCAGTCCAAGCAGGTGCGCGCCCTCCACTTTTACGACCCTGCGCCCGGCCCGGATGGACAGCCCTCAACCGATCTGACAATCGGTCTGACCGACCGGCCGCACTGGGCCGGAGGCAACAGTGGACTCGGTAGCGAAGCAGATGACAGGAGCGGCGCCTCTGCGACTCCCGTTTTTCTCCCAAACATTCCAACCGAGGAACTGTTCACTACCCCGCACCGCCTGCGGGTAAACGGTTGGACGAGGACGTCCCGCCCCAGCTTCCCTTTTCGCCGGGAGGTAGCCGAAGCCTGGTTCCGTTTCGAAGACGGTATGGTTGTTGAGTTCTTGGCGGGTGACGACCAGGAAACGTACGAACAGTTCTTCGACGTCGACGGCACACGCTTCCTCGGTGAGGTGGCTCTCGTTGATGTGTCATCACCCATATTCGAGAGCGGTCTTACCTACTACAATACGCTTTTCGACGAGAACGCCGCCTGCCACATCGCTTTCGGCAAGGCGTACCCTATCGGGCTGGAAGGCGGGGCCGACCTGTCAGAGAAGGAACTTGTGGAGGCCGGCGTGAATAACTCGGATCTCCATCTGGACGTGATGATAGGCACAGCGACGCTCGACGTGACCGGCCAGCTTGAAGACGGGACCGAACTTGCCATCATGCGTGAGGGCCGGTACACGCCCGACGTTCTGGCATGAATGTGGACGACCCCCTGCAACCCTTTCTTGCCGATCAGCGAGCGGTCATACTCGATGGCGGCCTCGCGACCGAGTTGGAGCGGAGAGGCGCGGACCTGCGCGACGAGCTGTGGTCTGCCCGGCTACTGATCGAAGATCCGGCATCGATTCGCCAACTCCATCTTGACTACTTCCTGGCCGGCGCCGACGTAGCAGTCAGCGCAAGCTACCAGGCCAGCTTCGAGGGCTTCGCGCGCCGCGGCCTTAGCAGAAATGAAAGCTGGGCCCTAATGCAAAGCAGTGTACGTATCGCGCAGCAGGCGCGCGACCAATTCTGGGAAGTACTGCGCGACCCAGCCGACAGCAGACATCGAAAACGACCTTTGGTCGCCGCGTCGGTCGGCAGCTATGGCGCCTTCCTCGCTGACGGTTCCGAGTATCGCGGCGACTACAATATCTCCGACCAGGCGTTGAGGGATTGGCACCGCCCGAGGGTAGAAGCATTGCTGGAAGCAGAGCCGGACCTGCTCGCCTGCGAGACAATTCCATGTTTCCAGGAAGGTGAGGTCCTGGTCGACCTCCTGGACGAATGCGGAAACACGCCTGCCTGGCTAAGTTTCAGCTGCCGCGACGGAGAAAGTGTATGCAGCGGCGAGAGGTTCGACGCCTGCGTTGAACTTGCAAACAGTTCCCGTGCCGTCGTCGCCGCCGGCTTGAACTGCACTGCGCCTCGTTACGCCGAGCTGCTGTTGAGCAGTGCCGGCAGAGTAACTGAAAAGCCTCTCGTCTGCTATCCGAATAGCGGTGAGACGTGGGACGGTGCCTCCAAGACATGGACTTCCAACAGTGATGAAGGCAGATTCGCCGATCGAGCCGTCACTTGGAACACCATCGGAGCCCGACTGATTGGCGGCTGTTGCCGCACATCGCCAGACGACATACGGGCCTTGGCCTCTCTCCTGGATCCCGTCCGTTAGTTGGAACACACTCCAGGCTCCGTTGACATTTTGGGGTTGTGAGAAACAGTGCCAATCGATCCGCGAAGGCACGCGAAGAACACCTCTTTGTCCGCGGAGGACGCGGAGGGACGCAGAGAACACCTCTCTTTGATCGGCGAAGTCACGCGAATGGCCAGGAGGAGGGGCAAATAGCATGGCACCCACAAGGGAGGCAACAACCAGGGCACCCACAAGGGGTACCCCTACCGTTGGAATGGCTGGTTGAAATGTCAACAGGCCCTAGCCATCGGCGCGGACGCGAAAGGAGCCGGCCTCTGGTAAGAGTCCGACTCCGTATTTCCCAATCGGTTGAGAGTGAAATGCGCCTACTCGGCTCGCTGCGCAAGCAGGTAGGTCAGGAGGTCAGCCAGGTCCTGCTCGCTGAGGTCCTCGGAGTAAGTCTCGGGCATAACGTCGGAGGTATAGCCGTCAACAATGTAGTCGTTCGGGTTGATAATACTCGTGTACAGGTACAGTGCCGGCCCTGCGAGACCCAACTGTTCGGCCCGACCAACTGCGGTGTCGGCTATTTCAAGCCACGTGGGGGCTACATCGACCAGGCTGTTGTCGGTTACGTGGCAACCGATGCAGTTGTGGGGGACTGTCAGGTCAAGGCCCCTTTCGGCATCTCCCGGGATCAGGGCCACTATCTCTTCAGGCAGTCCCGCCAGAACCTCTTCATCACTGAGGCCGGCAATGCGCGGCCGCGGCGTCGGCGTTGGCGGCACGAATGTCTCCCCCTCGGCGAGAACCACCATGTTGGGCGAGATCAACTGCAGCCGCGGATTCGGCGCACATGCGCTTACCACGATAAGAGCCAGAAGAAAACAGACAATGGCAAGCAGGAAAGACTTACGACGTACCATTCACTATCTCCATCAAAAGGTTAAGCGACCAGATCCTTATCGCAAATAGGAATGTCACGAAATTCAGCCGCTATTATATAACATGAGCCCACGCTTTACCGCATTCGGACTCAGCTTGAAACAGATTTCACGATTGGCACGGGGGGCGGAAGAGCGGACAATTCGGATCAGCGATGCAGAACAGAATCGTGTAAAGTACCTGTCATAAATAAACCTTAACCTCTCCAGGGGGGATACATGGAAGCAAGAAAGGACGAAAGGGAAGTCAGCCTCTGGCTTGAAGAAAATCTGCCCACGTGGGAGCTGCGCAAGGACCGGTTGTTCAGGCTTATCAATACGCCTAACTGGCGCGTAACGTTGATGACCGCTAACGCCATCGGTTTCCTGGCGGAAGCCGCCTACCATCATCCACGCCTTATTCTCAATTATCGCTCGATCGAGATTTACTTGACCACGCAAGACGCCGGTGGTCTGACCCAAAAGGACCTCGATCTAGCTTTGAAGATAGAGGAAACGGTTCGCTGGCCTCGAAGGGAAGGGGACACGCTTGGCACCAGGCCCAGAGATTGGCTTCGCAGTTGAAAAGGGGGACAGTGCCCGGCAGACCAAGGCTACCCTATTGGGGTCAGGTAGCGTAACGCAAGAAGGCCATTATCGGGACCGGCCAGGCTTGAGCATCATAAACTGCCGACTGCTGCCGTAGACGCACGCGCCTGAAATGCGTGGAAGAGTACGATGCTTCCGGCTATCGCCGCGTTCAGGCTGTCCACCGATCCAGCCATCGGGATCGTGATGCAAAAGTCACATTTTTCCCGCGCCAGACGGCTGAGCCCCTTGCCCTCGTTCCCGATGACGACAGCCAGCGGCCCGCTCAGGTCGGCACTTGAAATTGAAATCGCGTCAGGTCCGAGGTCCAGCCCGACTGTCCAGACATTCGACTTCTTTAGGAGGTCGATCGTACGGTTGACGTTGCCCACCTGGGCAACCGGGATGTGCTCCACAGCACCTGAAGAAGCGTTGCTTACGGCTGGTGTAATGCCTGCGGCGCGTCGTTCAGGCAGAATGACACCGTCCACGCCGAAGGCCTCGCCGCTGCGAAACAGCGTACCCAGATTGCGCGGGTCTTCCAGATGATCCAGTACCAGAAAAAGGGGATCCGGCTTGCTGGCTGCCCGGTCAAGTATTTCGTCGAGTTCTGCGTAAGGAAAGGGGCCCGTTTCGAGCGCAACGCCCTGGGGATTCAACTGTGCACGTCGAATGCGGTCGAAAATACCGCCCTCCACGTGCCGCGTAGGGATTCTGTTTTTCTGGGCCAGGTTTACGATGTCTGCGAGGTTGCCCTTGGGGGCAGACCTGCCGTCTCCTTCCAACCACAACCGGTAGTAGTGTCGCCTTCCTGCACGCATGGCCTCCAGGACGGCGTGCCGGCCTACGAGCAGTTCGCTCACCTGGCGTCCTCAATCCGCCAGGTTGTACCGTCCGGTGTGTCCTCCAACTGGACCGAGTGAGCCGCCAGCCCTTCACGAACCAAATCTGCCACCGTCCATTGCTTCTGTTCGCGCAATGTGGTGCGTATTGAGACCAGAAGGTCGATGAATGGCTTGGCCGCAAGAACGTCACCGTTCCTGACGTCGGATTCGTCCAGCGACAGGCCCAGGACGCCTGTCAGCTCACGCAGCGTATCCTGTGCGGCTTGGAAAAAAGGTCCGGAAATTCCTGCCGCGCGTGCCGAGTTAATCGCCCTTACAAGTTCGAACAGGTGCGAAAGAGCTGCGCTTGTGTTGAAGTCATCGTCCATCGCCTGGCAGAAGCCGCTGCGAGCGGACTCCGTCGTTTCGCGCAGATTGTTGACTTCCTCGCCCACCGCAACGGTCCCTGAAGCCGGGCGCAGACCCCCACGTAGTCGGGCCGTGCTGCGCACGGCTGCGCCAATCGACTCATCCGAATAGGTGACCGGCTTGCGATAGTGCCCGGAGAAGATAAGCATGCGCAGCGCATCGGCTGAGTACTGGCTCAGAAAACTGTCGATTGTCACGAGGTTTCCAATCGACTTGCTCATCTTTTCGCCGGACAGCTGGAGCATCCCGTTGTGGACCCAATAGCGGGCAAATTGCTTTCCTGTCAGACTCTCGCTCTGCGCGATTTCGTTTTCGTGATGCGGAAAAATCAGGTCGTTTCCGCCGCCGTGAATGTCGATCCTCTCTCCCAGATGGTGCAGGCACATGACCGAACATTCGATGTGCCAGCCAGGCCGGCCAGGGCCCCAGGGGCTTTCCCAAGAAGGCTCGCCCTCCTTGGCCCCCTTCCATAGGGCAAAGTCGGCCTCGTGCTCTTTGCCCTCTTCGCCGGCGACACGCGTACCGGTAACGGCATCCTCCTGCCGGCGGCGGCTAAGCCTTCCGTAATCGTCATCTTTGTCGACTCGGAAATAGACGCTGCCATCCACGGCGTATGCGAAGTCGGCTTCTCCTAACTCCTCGATAGCGCGAATGATGTTCGAAATCTCGCTGGTCACGCGCGGGTAGGTGTCCGCCGGCTTGATATTCAGGTCGCTCAGGTGCGTCAGATACTTGTCGGTAAAGTATTGTGCCAACTCAAAGGGATCCTGACCCGTCTCCTGGGCGCGGACGATGATCTTGTCATCCACATCGGTGAAATTGGTGACGTAGGTTACTTCATGTCCGGTGAACTCCAGGTACCGGCGGATCATATCAAAAACGATTGCGCTCATCGCGTGGCCGATATGGGCGTCCGCGTAGACTGTCGGTCCGCAGACGTACATGCGCACTCTACCCTCTTCCAAAGTCTCGAACGGTTCGCGGCGACGTGTCAGCGTATTATAGATATTGAGCGTCATCAATGTTCCTGTCGTTTGCCCAACCGATGTTCAAAGTGAATGTAACTTCATTGGCGGACCGACTCGTAGGCCCTGCGGCGCTCCTGTACCTCCTCGGGAACAGCAAAGATAAGCCGCCCGGCGTTTGTCTGCAACACCTTCGTGACACGCACCGAGAGCCGTGAGCCCATGTGGCGCCTGCCCTGCTCCACCACCACCATTGTCCCGTCATCCAGATAACCGACCCCTTGATTCATCTCCTTCCCCTCCTGAATCACCTGGATCGTCATCTCTTCTCCGGGAAGAACCACCGACTTGACGGCATTGGCCAGTTCGTTAATGTTCAAAACGCGAACGCCCTGCAGCTTGGCAACGCGATTCAAATTGTAGTCGTTGGTCACGATGGCTGCGCTCATCTCCCTGGCCAGAAAGACCAGCTTTTCGTCCACTTGCTGGGCATCAGTGGGGTCCTGGTCCAGAAAAACTATATTCACACCTTCAATCTTCTGCAGCCTGTCAAGAATCTCAAGTCCTCTCCGGCCGCGGTTGCGTCGCAAAACCTCAGCAGAATCAGCAATGTATTGAAGTTCATTGAGAATAAATCTCGGAACTGCCAGAATGGCCCAAAGAAAGCCTGTTTCGGCCACGTCGGCGATCCGTCCGTCTATGATTACACTGGTGTCAAGGAGCATCGTGTCCGAATGTTGGGGACCGCCACCTTTTGCGAAAAGGGGCAGCTTAGGCAGATCTCTGCCGCTATCACTACCGTTCGGAAATCGGAAGAAGGTAAGGATTTCCCGGTGACGCAGCACCATCATAGTTACACCAAGGTAGCCCATTACTATGACGCCGACAAAGGGCAAAATTGTACCGAATGGATTGGGAAGAAGAGAAAGAGGATAAGCGAGGAGGGCGGCGATTGCCAGACCGATTGCCATGCCCGCAGTCGCCGCCATAAGCTGGACTGTGGGGATCTGTCGCAGGCTCGACCGAAGCGCATTCGCCGGTTTGACAGTCAGCCACGGGGCGGCGAAAAGCCCGACAACGCCGCTGACAATCGAGAGAGGAATGATCAGACGCGCTGAATTGAGCGTTATACCCTCAAGAGCCTCTACACCTGTCAGTTGCCTGCCCAGTTCCCATCCCAGCAGGACAAAAACAAAGGTGACCAGACTCCTCAGTAGCAACGCCCAACGCATATCCAAACTCCCCTAACGAAGGAAAACGAAAACTACGCATTGAATTCATAATACAGCATCTGGAAACTGAGCGCAATGCCAGATTTCTCTATCCGAAAGAGATTACAATTACGCGCACGGACGGCGAAGCCAGAACCGGTTTCGCCGGACAGAGCAAACTTCCTTTCGGGGCTCCCTTTCACTGCGGTTCCCCGCTACTGTACCGACTGGTATAGAGCAAGGACTTCGCGGGCATTGTGGTGGGCAGAGAATCGCTGGCTGTAACTTCGCGCGGCGCACCCCATTTTTTTTCTCAGATGCGCGTCCTGCGCAATTTTCATTATGCGAAGTCCAAAGCTCAGGTCGTTATTGTCAGTCAGGAAACCTGTCTCTTCGTCCACGATCATGTCCGCCACGCCGGGGGAATCGATGCCAATAGACGGCAACCCTGCGGCAGCGGCCTCGATAAAGGTCAGCGGATGTACCTCGCTTACGCTCGCCGACACGAAGAAGTCGGCTACGCCGAGGACACCTGCAATGCGTTCATATGAAATCGGTCCTGTAAACGTGACCCTCTCTTCCATCCCGGAACTACGGGCCAGCTGACGGCACTCGTCAAGGCTAGGTCCACCCCCGACAAGCAAGAGATGGAGGTTTGGAATCTCTTCCTTCAGCGCTGCGAATATTCTCAAGAGGCGGTCCACTGCTTTTTCCTGGCTTATCCTGCCAACGTAGACGCCCACCACCGCTTTGTCAGGAATCCTCAGCTCGGACCGTTTTGCCTCCAGCTTGGGACTCTGAAACTGCCCCAACTCGATTCCGTTGGGGATAACAGCTACGCGGCCCTGAATGCCCCAAGTCTGCATGACCGCCGCCGCGCTCTGGCTCGGAGCGATGACCGCGCTGCAGCGCTGACTGAACCGCTGGAAAAAAGCATGCAAGGCGGTGTCGGAAAGAGTTTCCGGCACAAGGGGCAGGTACTGCTGGACATACAGGTCATAGCGTGTATGGCTGGTAAAGACCAAAGGAATGTCGTAGCGCCGCGAGAAAGTCAGACCGAAACTGCCGCTGATAAACGGATGGTGTACGTGTATCACGTCCATCAGTTTGAGGATGTCCCGGCAACGCGAATCTACTCGAACCGTCAGATGATAGCCGGTGTCCGCGATTGGGATGCTTGGCAGGCGAATGACGTTGCTCTCATCCACCGTCTTCTTGTCCTGCTCCGGAACAAACAGATAGACCTGCTCACCCCAACGGTCGAAGTGCTCCTTCAGAAGTCCTACGTGATTCACCACACCATTGATGTGGGGCTTGTAAATGTCGCTAAAGATGGCAATCCGCATACGTCCTACCTGAATCCTTCCCAGTATACCGGCGCCCGCCCAGCAGTGGGGGCCAGACTCCGGTACCCGGCAACCTGCTGCCGCCAGCATGCGGAACCACGGTTACCGGTTGGCCGACAGCTATTCCCGTTCACAATTCTGAATACGTTGCGGGAAGGGGAACGTTGCATGTGGTCATTTGACTGACGTAGAAACTGGACATTCCTTTCGACACCCGACAGCTCGCCATTCAGGTTGTCGATTGTCCAGGACTCCTTGTGTTGCTCTATCTCCATTTACTTCTCGTCACTTTCAACTGTCGACACTACTCCCCAGGATATGCCAGAAATAGAGTAGACGGAGTCCAACCACTACCAGAGTAGTAAGTCCGAGCGCGGCCGCAATGAATATCAAGGCAACCCCGTCGCCAAAGACAGTGGCCCGCAAAGTAAAACCGATCGCGTTCCCAAAGAGGACTGCCAGTACTGAATTCAGCGCGAATCGACGCATCCCAATCCGGCCATCCCGAGGGTAAGCCCCAAGAACGACTGCGGCAGCAAACCAACCTACAAGAAAGGGGGCGAGGATACGGGGTGTATTGACCAGCCAGTCTCCCGGCCCGCCCGAACTGTGCATCACGCGCCCGCCAATGGCAAAAAGCAGGAAGGAGAACAGGTCGCTGGCAACCAGCACGCGCAGAGACAAGGCTCTGGCGGCTACTGCTCCATCGGTTTGAACGATCTCTCTCAAAGAGTCACTCCCATTTGGCCTGCGTTCGGACGCCCCAGGTCATCGAGTTCACCTTTCTCAGCGGCCTGCTTAGCCGTTCGGGCATCACGTTTCGCATAAGTGTGACCGAACCGACTTGCCAAACAACTCCATGACTCCTACTATACCATACCGAAAGTAAGTTCAAGCCATAGTAAAGGAATTGGGGATATGTCAGCACCCCGATTGGAGACATTTGTGACCGGCTTGCGGTGTCTGCGCTGCGGCCGCAACTTCATGCCCGGTTCGATCGATTACGTTTGCCCTTGCCGTCCAAATCGTGGCAGCGACCTCGGTCATCTAGACGCTGTCTACGACTACGACGCGATAAATGCTATGCGAAAGGCATTCCATGTCTCAGAAGAATCCAAGCTTTCAGGTCCGTTCCCTACCCAAGGCCGAAACAGAGTACGCACCATTGATCGCTGGTGGCCGCTGCTTCCCGTAAAGCCGGCATCACTCCCTCCCCTTCCCTTGGGAGACACGCCTTTGCTACGCGCAACCCGGCTCGGTGAAGCGTTACGCCTGCCGAATCTGTACGTGAAAGACGACGGTCGCAACCCTTCCGGCTCCTTCAAAGACCGGGCTTCCGCCGTCGCCGTCGCCCGCGCACGCGAAACGGGACGTGAGGTGGTTGCCACCGCCAGCACAGGCAACGCGGCCGCGGCGCTGGCCGCCATGAGCGCCGCCGCGGCCCATTCTGCTGTGATCTTCGTTCCACGCTCGGCTCCCCAAGCCAAGATCGCTCAGCTCCTCGTTTTCGGGAGCCGGGTCCTCGCCGTCGACGGCACTTACGACGACGCCTTCGATCTGTGTGTGCGCGCCTGTGATGAGTTCGGCTGGTACAATCGCAACACCGGCTACAACCCATTCATGACGGAAGGCAAGAAAACAGTCAGTTTCGAAATCGCTGCCCAACTCGCCGAGGAAGATGACCGCGCCGGTCACAGGGAAACGGAAGTGCAGGCCCCTCCATTTGCTGCACCCGACTCCGTTTTTGTCTCGGTCGGCGACGGGTCGATCATAGGCGGGGTCTTCAAGGGCTTCTGGGAAATGCACACTCTCGGATGGACCGACCGCGTCCCACGTATCTTCGGCATTCAGTCCTCGGCGAGCGCTGCGATTCACGATGCATGGAGAGACGGCATGGACGTGCCTCTGCCTGTCAACGCGGAGACGGCGGCCGACTCGATCAGCGTGAACGAACCGCGCGACGCCACCAAGGCGCTGCGGGCCGTACGCGCAAGCGGCGGGGCCTTCCTCCTTGTCGAAGACGAGGCGATCCTTGAGGCGATCCTGCCGCTGGCCCGTCTGGGCGGCGTCTTCGCTGAACCTGCCGGCGCAACCGCGTTCGCCGGCCTCCAATTGGCCCAGCGAAACGAACTGTTGGAACCCTCTGAAACTGTCGTCGTTATCAGTACAGGCAGCGGCCTGAAAGACGTGCCAGCCGCCATGCGGGTTGCAGGGGAGCCCGCCATCATACCCCCTACACTGGAAGCGGTTGCAGAGCACCTGAAGGTCTGAGCGCGCGCTTCCTTGCGTTTCTTGCCATTGACAAACTTCCGGGGCTGGCTCACAGCTCTGGTATGACTTCTCTCTTTGCCTTCCATCTCCGATGAAATGAAGAGTCCACCTAACACCGTATATTCGGTTTGTTCGCTCACAAAGATCTACGCAGGTATGAAATCGCCGGCCAATGAGGCCATCAGCTTCAACGTGGAACAGGGCGGAATCTTCGGACTGTTGGGCGACAATGGTGCGGGCAAGAGTACACTCGTCAAGCAGATGGCGAACCTCCTGCGTCCCACTAGCGGCGTCGTCAGACTCTACGGCCGGCCTGTGCAGGAGGATCCATTTCTTGTTCCCCGCCACGTTGGATACATGCCCCAGACCGCGCGCACGCTGAATTCCCTTACCGTTAGCGAGGCTCTGTATTTCACGTCCCACCTGCGTGGCTGCGGTCGCCGAGAAGCGGTCCGTGAACGAGACCGACTCTTGCAACTGTGGGACCTGGCTGACATTCGATCCGAGCTATGCTCACGACTTTCAGGCGGACAGCAACGCTTATTGCAACTGGCCGCGGCTATGGCTGGACAGCCTCCGATCCTGATCCTGGATGAACCGACCAACGAATTGGCACCGCAGAGGCGCAGGCATGTCTGGGAGACATTGAGAACAGAGAACAGGGAACGGGGCACGACGATTATATTCATCACTCACGACGCGATTGAGGCCGAGAAGACCGTTCAGCAGGTTGGTATCATGCACAAAGGTCGGCTGGTTGCTCTTGGAAAACCCTCTGACCTCAAGAAGGAGTTGAACCAGCAGCTTCGATTGACGTTGCGCTTTCAGCCGGATTCGCCTCCTGACCTGCCTGCCGGTCTGCGCCCTCAGAAGCTGGCTGAGGATCACTGGCTGGTACTTCTAGATAAAGACAAGGTTGAGGCCACCCTATCAGCGCTGGACCTCTCACGAATCGATGACTTCCAGCTCCACTCCGCGACGCTTGAAGATCTCTATCTGCATTACACCTGATGAAAGCGCGACTGCCCCTGCCTCTATACCTGCAGTTCTGGGATTTGTTTCTCATTGAGTTGAGTAACTGGCGTTGGGGTTGGCGGAATCTCGCTCTGACCGGTACGGTCCTTCCGGTGTTTGGGATCCTATTGCTCGGCTCCTTCGCCCGTGAACTGGGAACCCATGCCCTTTCCTTTGTCCTTACAGGGAATCTGGTCATGGCGCTGCTCTTTGAACATATGGGAAAGATGATAAGCCATTTCTCTTACATGAAAACGGCGGGCAGCCTGGATTACTTCGCCACTCTACCGGTACGCAAAGCCGTTCTAATACTGGCAGCGTCTCTTGCTT
>JAPPKT010000163.1:12347-26846 GCA_028819675.1 Caldilineaceae bacterium
CCCTCACTGGGGGTTGTCCTCGCCGGCGGCGCCTTGATACTGCGGCTGGATCTTCAGATCCATCCGCTGGCTTTGTTGGTCGTTCCGCTTTGCGCTCTTCCGCTAGCGGGCATCGGGGCACTGATGGGCGTCACATTCCGGACGCCAGAGGAAGCCTCGGCCGTAGGCAGGTTACTGACGATACTTATGTTGACGCTCGGACCTGTGCTGATCCCACCAGACCGCCTACCTGACTGGCTGGTTTGGCTCGGCTACCTGAGCCCTGCGACGTACGCTGCTTCAGCATTACGCCAAGTTCTTCTGGGCCCTCTTGCTTTGCGCCTCGTGCTGGACTCTGCAGTTTTGGTTGCTTGCATTCTCATCAGTTTCTGGATGGTCGATCGAAAGATGGACTGGCGCGAGGGATGATTCCTTGAAGAAGGCGACAGATTTTTTTCACGCCCATCAACTCATTCCCGACCCACTTGCAAGCATCTGTTGACATTCTTGTGGTTCATACCTTCCAGGTTCGCCATAGAAACACCTATCTGATACGATTGCCGTACCGTCTGTACGGCCCCGGAAGGGTTCGGTGCGCCAAGTACAAAAACAAGAGGAGTATTCGCAGTGACACGACCCATTGTACCCGGCCCAACTTACGCGGAAATGCGTGACCCGACAAGGCTCCCGGTCGGCGTCCGGAAGGAGGCCTCATCCGTCTTAAGCCGCAACGAACTGGCCCCGCTAAACCTCTTCAACATAAACTGGAAGAACACTGGTACAGATGTAGAGCGCATCATACTGCCGAAGGAGCTGACCGGAGTCCAGGCCAACATTATTGTTCTCAGCGGGCGCACTTTTCCCAGCGGTTCGATGAAGGTCGGGCCAGCCTATACGACCTTGGCAGAAGCCGAAGTGCTAGCCGGCCTGAGACCAGGCGACCGCAGAATAATTGGCCCCAGCACGGGCAATTTCGGCATCGGGACGGCCTATGTCAGCGCTTTGAAGGGCTATCAGGCCGTTGTCGTCATGCCGGACACGATGAGCCAGGAGCGTTACGAACGAATTCGCAAATACGGCGGCGAACTCGACCTTACGCCGGGTACAGAGTCGGACGTGATTCTGACCCTGGAGCGCACGCACAGCGAATATGTAAGCAGGCCGGAAAAGTACGTCGTTCTCGCGCAGTTCGAGCTGATGCCAAACTACCGTTTCCACAGGTATGTCACCGGCGATGCGGTCGAAAAAGCCGCCGTTGGCGTTGGCAACGGACAGGTTGCCGCCTTCGTCAGCGCGCCCGGCAGTGCCGGTACGCTCGCAGCCGGGGATCATGTAAAGTCGCTCTACTCTGACGCTCGCATAGTAGCGCTCGAACCCCGCCAGTGTTCGACGCTCTTCGACGGCGGCCAGGGCCAGCACCGCATCGAGGGCATAGGCGACAAAATGGTCACGTTAATTCACAATGTCTACAATACCGATCTCCTCATGCTCATCAACGACGAGGAGACCGTCCAGGGGATGGAGGCAGTCCAGTCGGGAACAGAGTCGCTTGTTCGTCGGCTCGGATTGGACAGCAGGGAAGCTGAGGCGCTGCAGGGCAAGTTCGGGCCCAGCTGCATATGCAACATTGTTGGCGCCATCAAGACCGCCAAGTACCTTGGATTGGGACCGCTGGACAACGTCGTGACCATCGCCACTGACAGTTACGACCGCTATCCGTCAGTGAGCGCCGACCTCTACCAGCGCCACGGCGGCAGGCCGGACATGGACACGCTGGAGGCCTGGGCCAAAGCCGTCTTCCTGGGCGCCTCGGTTGGCGAAATCATCGATCTCAACCGGCCCGGGGAACACGGTCGGCTGCAGACAATGAAACGCGACCTGTGGACGCGCTTTGGCTACGGAAGCGACCTGATAGAGGGCATGGCCAGCCAGGTTTTCTGGGATGAAGAGTACGAGAAAATCAAGGAGATCGATCCCAGGATTGAGGAAATCCGCGGATCAATGGGGTAGGCATTTCGGGTCCCGCATAATTCCAACTTGGCACCTGGGGTGAGGAAAACCGAGCTGCAACCGATTGAGCCATGGCTGATAGCACAATTGGCGAACCTAGTCTCAGTCGCTCTCTCTAAGGACTGGATAGTCGCCTCCCGCCGAACGGACAACCAACCGCTCACCAGCCGTTGTCTGTTCAGGGGCGCTGACAACAGCCCCGTTGCCCCTTTGCACAATACTATAACCTCGCGAAAGAACTGCTGCAGGGTTAAGCCCCTCGAGTCGTGCGCAGGCGGCGTCCAGCTGCTCTTTTCGGCGCAGCAACGCAACCGAGAGAACGCGTCGAATTCGTTCCTCGGATTCATCCAGCCGCTGACGCGCCAGATCAATCTGACGCATCGGTGCGGCACGAAGCAGCCGGCGGCGAAGCTCGTCCAATTGCACTAGCCGATCAGTAACTTCCTCATGTCCGCCGCGTAGCAACCACGTCTTGATCTGCCTGACGTTTGCTTGCAGCTCCCGGCGGTCCGGCGTCGCGGCCAGCGCGGCGCCGGTCGGTGTCGGCGCCCGCAGGTCTGCGACAAAGTCGGCGATCGTGAAGTCGGTCTCATGGCCGACCCCGGTAACAACGGGCACCTTACTCTCTGCGATGGCATAGGCAACGACTTCCTCGTTAAACGCCCACAGGTCCTCTATCGAACCGCCCCCTCGCACGAGCAGAACTGTGTCCAGATTGCCCTCTCTTCGTCCAGCTTCCTCTGCCGCCGTGTGGGAAGGTCCGCCCCCGTTGTCGGCGTACAGCAAGGGCAGATCGGCATAATCTGCTTCGAACAGTGCCCCGCCGGATCTTGCCGCACCAGTGAATCCGTTCGCAGCAGCAAGCGCCGCCGCGATTTGCCCTGGTGCCTCAGCTCCCTGGACCTGGGTAGGAAATAGAAACGCCTCGGCGAGCGGCCAGCGCTGCCCCAGTACACGCAGCACGTCATGGAATGCTGCCGCGCTCTGACTCGTGACGATCCCCAATCGTCTTGGCAATGCCGGTAGCGGTCGTTTCCGCTCCGCCTCGAACAGTCCTTCCGCGGCCAGCCTTTCCTTGAGCGCTTCAAACTGCGCGTACAGCTGCCCGCGTCCCGCTGGCCGGATTTCATCCGCATAGAACTGGTACTGGCCGCGCTCTGGGTAGACACTGACGTGCCCGTGCGCCAGTATCTGGTCGCCCTCGCTGGGGAGCCAGGTGTGGCGGTGGGCGTTGCCCCGCCACATGACCGAACTGATGACGGCGCCGCTGTCCTTCAGACTGAAGTAAATGTGCCCGCTCGCCGCCCTGGTCCAGCGGCTGACCTCGGCCAGCACCCAGACATCCTGTAGGAGCTCATCGCGCTCGAACAGGGAAGTGACGTGTGCCGTCAATTGCGTGATCGTAAGTGGATTCATAGCACTGCATTGTACCACGTGGGCAGGCCGCGATCACAGGACAAGCCAGTCCGGCGTTGTGGCGCTTCTCTCGCTCATTCAGACGAACTGGGCTTGAGCCTACTTCCTGCAATGGCGGAATCGCCGACCGAGGCCAGAAGATGGTCTCTCGTCACAGCTCACTGGGGAAGTGCCATGCACTGAGCTTTTAGCACTGAGCTCTTAGCACTGAGGCTCAATATATTGACAAACTTCTATATAGAGGTTACACTGCCTTGCAGAAAGATAAATCCTGGTAAGTGGGCTCACTGGAAGTGAAATGAAGAATAACCTGATACGCTCAGGTCTAGACGGGGGGAAGACGATGGCGATAGATTCGATTGCTGTCAACAGTACAGAGACTGGGAGTGCTGCAGCTCCGTTTGAGGACTCTGCCACCGGTTCCTTTAAACAGGACCGTTTCAGGGAAAACTCGGAGGGAAAGTTCGCCGCCGACGCCGAGTCGCACCGTTTGGCGGCAGCCTTTAAGGCCATCGGCCACCCTGTTCGACTGCAGATCCTGGACTTGCTTTCCCGGCAGGCAAGCCCTATGTGTGTTTGCCATATTGAGGCCCGCTTCACTCTCTCACAGCCCACGATCTCCCATCACCTGCGCCTGCTTCGCAAGGCGGGCCTGGTAAACAGCGAACGACGGGGAACCTGGATTTACTATTCGGCGGCAGAGGCTGGCGTCGGGCCGCTGCATGCGTTTCTAAGTTCGATAATTTATGGTAATGGAGGAACATCTCGTGGCATTCCAAATTGATTTGGTGCAGGAATCAAAGGACAAGCGAATAGACAGTTGTTGCGGAACAGATCCGGCTAATCAGCGTCCCGCGTTCAACGACCCTGAGGCCATCCGCGCGGAGGTTCTGTCCTACTACGGAAACGTGGCCGAACAGCAGTTGAATGGCAGCGGTAGTCAAGACTGCTGCGGCGGCGAATTCTACGCTCTAGAAGATCTGAGCCAGCTGCCCGACACCGCCGTCAACAGCAGCCGCGGCTGCGGCAATCCCAATTCTATCGCCTCTCTACGGACCGGCGAAGTCGTGCTCGATCTTGGCTCTGGCGGCGGGCTGGACGTTCTGCTCGCGGGCCGCCAGGTCGGTGACAGCGGCTACGTGTACGGCGTCGATATGAACGACAGAATGCTGGAGCTGGCACGCCGTAACGCCGGCAAGGCGGGTGCAGCCAATGTGGAGTTTCGCAAGGGGGACCTCGAGGAGCTGCCACTACCCGCCAACGCAGTCGATGCGATAATTTCCAACTGCGTCATCAATCTCACTGCCGACAAAGGCAAGGTCCTCAACGAGGCCTTCCGCGTGCTCAAGCCTGGAGGGAGGATAGGGATTTCGGACATTGTTGTCGACGGTGACCTTTCCGGGCTACCGGTGAGCGAAGACCAGATTCGGGCGGGACTTAGCTGGGCCGGTTGTATTGCCGGGGCTTTGACCGTAAGTGAATTCACTAACTTGCTCCAGTCCGCCGGTTTCGTTGAAATCGTCATCACCATCGAGCAGCGCTATGCAAGCGCCGACTTCGACGGCGAGTTGCCTTCTGCTCTCACAGATCTGAGTGAGGACTTGCTGGAGGATCTGCTGCAGCGCTTTACCAGCAGCAGCATCCAGGCGCGGAAGCCTGAGAGTTGACCCGGTACTGGACGGTCTGGTCGGCGGCACTGCTTTTCTTTGCCGCCTTCTACGCCCTCCTCGTACCGATCCCCCTTTACCTGGAGGCGGCCGGCCTGCCCGACTGGCAGATTGGCCTGGTCCTGGGGGCCTTTGGCATCGCCTCGCTGGTTGGACGTCCGCTGACAGGAGCCCTGTGCGATAGCCTGGGCAGCCGTCCAGTAATCGTTTTTGGTACTGCCGCCCTGGCTGTCGGCGCGGCGACGATGAGCTTCACCGCCAACCCTGTCCTGCTATTTGGGCTACGCGTGCTGCAGGCGGCAGGTTACGTCACCTTTACCACGGCCGCCACTGCGCTCGTCGCCGACTTGGCGGAACCGCATCGCAGAGGAGCAGCTCTTGCCCTTTTCGGCGCCGCGGCCAATGTCGCTATCACGTTGACCCCGGCTGCAGTCAATACCGGCCTTCAGTTTCTCACTCCGCAGTTCGGCTGCCCATCCTCTCCCTGTCCGACCTGGTGTACGCAAACGCTTACGTCAGCCGGCGCGGCCGACGTTGCATGCCCATTTTGGGGTCGCGGGATCGGCCACAGCGCGTTCTTTCTAAGTTCATGTCTTTCCATCCTGGCCGGTGCACTGGTCTGGCGGATCATACCCCGGACGAGCCGCCGGGAGAAGGCAGATTTCCGTCTCGTTCAGTTGGTCACGCTGCCGGGACCCTTACGGGGCCCAATGCTCACGACCGCCCTCTTTGGCGTAAGCTTCGGCGCGCTGTTCGCTTTTCTGCCGCTTCTGGCTGAACGGAGAGAGCTTACCCCGGTAGGCACAGCTTACGCCATCTACGGCGTCTCCATCATCGCTACCCGCATATTGACCGGACGTCTGCTCGACAGGCCCAACCGCAGCCAGGTCCTTCTTCCAGCCTTGATCGTTAACGCAGCCGGCCTGGCAGGGCTCGGCGTAGCAACAGAGATGCCCCTCCTTGTCGCCAGCTCTGCCCTGATGGGCATTGGCTCCGGGATAAGCCACCCTGCGCTGATCGCCATCTGTGTCGACCGCATGGCGTCCGCGCAGCGCGGGCGGGCCACTGCCGGCTTCTATCTGGCTTTTGATCTTGGGATTGGACTGGGAAGTTGGTTTCTGGGACTGGTGCTCGAAACGATCGGACTGCAGGGGCTGTACCTCGCGGCGGCGCTCATCAGCGTAGTCGGAGCCTTGACCGCTCCTCTACTGTCCGGCAAGTTGTACGCCCAAAAGCGGGTTGAATCGTGACAGAACCGGGCCCCAGTTCACAGGAAATGAGTCCGAAGTCCGGCAGAACGCCTAACTTCCAAGGTAGTGTCACCGTGCTTTGGTGGCCTGCAGTACCCAAACTTCAGGCTCTTGCGGCAGGGCAGTCTTCGAAAGCTCAACTTCAGGCGTTGAAGCCCAGCGGACACGCGCAGGAGGATAGCTCCGCGTAAACTCTTGCACGTCGGCCATCTGAGGAAACTTGCAGCCTGGCAGTTCATAGTGCATCGGGATTGTTACCGCCGGGCGCAGGATGTCGAGGGCGTCTTGAAGGTCGCTAAGCTCAATCGTAGGAGGCCCGCCGGTGGGAACTATTGCCACATCCACTTCCCCCATCTGCTCCAGCTGCCAGGCATCCAGGCGGTTGCCTACGTCGCCAAAGTGAACGACACGGATTCCCTCGACTTCAAAACAGTACATAGCGTTGTCGCGAGGCTGAAGCTTCACGCGCATCGACTCCATCGCCGGAATGGCCTCGAATCGGACGCCCGCCCCGGTTACGAGGGTCGACCTTCTTTTATTCGTTTCCTGTGAGGCACGGGAGTCTAAAGATTCCTCGCCATTGAAACTTAGAATGTGCGTGGCCGTAACGACCTCGGGGGTTCCCGGAATCATCTCTGCGTTGGCGTGGGCGGAGTCGTCATCGGAACTGCGAACGACGATATCGGCGGACTCGGTAACTTCAGCGAATCCCGACTTCTGCGGCGTGTAGGGGTCGGTAATGATGCTGACACCGTCGCCTTCGATTCGCAGGCAAGCGTGTGCATACCATTTTATTTTCATTCGAACGCTCCACAAGATGCCCTCGCCCCCGGCGTCACTCGGGGAACAAGATAACCGACTTAGTCCCCTCACCAGACTGAACGCGCCGCACCGCCGCCAAGATGTCGTCCAGCCCGCACCGGGTGGAAATCACCGCCTCGATTTTCTCGGCGTGCTCCGACACAAAGTCGTGGGCTCTGTGAAACTGGCTCACCGAAGAGGCAAACGTCCCTGTCAGTACGATCTCACCATAGTGAATCCAGCGGGGATCAACCTTTATCGTCTCCCCGCGCGGTGTTCCGCCAAAGACATTGAAGACTCCACCATTTCGCACCAGGGGCAGGTAGCTCTCCATCACCTGCGGGATGCCAACGGCAGCAATGACGACGTCGGCGCCAACACGCGTCATCTCGCCGACCACGGCCGCCGTATCCTCCGATTCCGGGTTCACGACGCGCCTTGCGCCAAGCTCAAGCGCCCTGTCTAACCTGTCCTCATTGACGTCGACACAGACAACCTCGGCGCCAATCGCCGTCGAAACGATTGTATGCAGAAGCCCCAAGGGCCCCGCACCCACTACAACAACCTTATCCCCGGTCTTCGTCCCGCACTGGTCGGCGGCCGCAATGCAGCAAGAGGTGGGCTCTATCATGGCCGCAAGGTCGAAAGGCATCTCACCAATATCGACCACACCGCCCAAGTTCACAACCTCTCGCGGGATCTTCACGTACTCAGCAAAGCCGCCATCGTCTCCATGGCCCAAGCCATGCTCATAAAGACAGAGACTGTTGCGGCCTTGAAGGCAATAGAAGCATTGGCCGCATGCGGCAATCGGATAGACCGCCACCCGCCGGCCGATGTGCAGGCCCGCGCCTCGGGTCCCATCCCCCATTTCGACGATAGTCCCTGCAACTTCATGCCCCAAGATCGCCGGTAGCTCGGCAGGAATCCCGGCGCCACTCAGTATCTTGACGTCGGTAGCGCAGATGCCCGACGCCCTCACCTTCACGACAATCTCTCCGCTGCCTGCCCGGGGTCGAGGGACATCGTCTATTCGGATCTCATTCTTCTGGAAAACGACGGCTGCCTTCATTCGGAGGCGCTTCCTCCACTCTGCGCCGGATTGAAATCTCAAGCTCCAGCAGCTCATTCAGATGGACTGCCTGCGGCGCAAGGCCGTCGGAATCGCCGTACTCCGCGTCGATCCTCTCTATCAGCCTCATCGCCCGGTTGCGCAGGATTCGGTTGAAGCGCCCAAAGTCCTCATCCTCGATCTTGCCGACACTGTGATCGAATTCAAGCTCTCTGATCGCCTCCAGCGCAACTTCCTTGCGCGTGATCAGGTCTACCAACTCCTCTCTCTCTGACGAGTTCGGGGTGGTGGTCCGGCCAAACAGGGGCCAAATGACATATCCCAATGCCGCGATACCCAACAGGCAGATCAGGAACAGCGCTACCCACATAGGCTTTGAGTTGCTTCAGGTCTGGTCAACTTCAGGGGAATTCTGTCCAAGTCATACCACCCAGACACACCCGCGAGAGAGAAGATGTACTTTCACCGTCGTTTCCTGTGCCAGCCAACCTCGTTGGATTCCCGGACCCGGGGGCCTTTCTTCCAGTTCGCCCAGGCAAACTGGCACGCCAGGCGGCCCTTGGTAAACAGAATTGAACCCTTCCTGGATCAGAAACAGGAAAGGGATTTCGTATCGCTGGCGAACAATGGCCTCCCCCTACCCTACCCCAATCAGTCTGCCGCCTGGCCGGCCGTCGCCCCTTCAGGGAACGGAGAAGCTACCTCGCTGGAAGACCGCCGAGGCTGCGGATGGGGCCACACGCTGACTACGGTTCCCAAAACGACGAGCAACCCTCCCACCCACATCCACATGGTCAGTGGATTAATATACACAGTGAACGTAGCGCTTCTGCCGTCGCCCTGCCATCCGTTGAGAATCACATAGACGTCTTCGGCCGGGGTCATGCGCAGTCCAACTTCGCTGGTCGGCTGGTCCGGTGCCTTGTCATAAATGTTGCGGCGTGGAAAAATCTTTGCCAGTTCCCGGCCTGTCTGCTTATCAGAGACCAGGAGATTCGCCCTTATCTCAGTGTGGTTGCTCCTCTGAACCGATTCGAGTGCCACATATTCGAGGGAATATCCTGACAATTCGACCGATTCCCCTTCAGTCAGTGTTACGTGCGTCGTCGACTGATAAAACTCATTGCCAATGATGGCGACGCCAATCAGCACGATGCCAAAGTGGATTACATAACCGCCGTATCGACGACCATTGCGACGCACCAGTCCCCAAAGCGCCGCAGGCAGCGCTTCGCCTCTCGAACGCCGGCGCGCATTCGTACCTCGCACAAACTCCTGTACGATCGTTGCCGCCACGAATACACAGACACTGAACCCGACGACAGGAAAGACATTGCGGCTGGTCAAGAACAAGAAAGGAACCGCGATCAGCGCAGACGCGAGCGGCCAGGTGAACTGGCGACGCAACGCCTTGGCGCCGGTCCTCCGCCAGCCCAGCAGAGGACCCACGCCCATCAGGACAAACAGCAGCAGGAAGAGAGGGCCGGCCACCCGGTTGAACCACGGCGCGGCCACAGAGATGCGTTCACCTGTCAGGATCTCGCTGAACATGGGGTAGAACGTGCCCCAAAGCACGACGAATGCGATACCGGCGAACAGCCAGTTATTGGCCAGGAAGGCCCCCTCCCGGCTCGAAATCGAATCGATTTCGTTTTCTCCTTGCAGGAAGGGCATACGTCGAAAGAGAAGGAGCAGGAATCCGATGGTGGTCACTGCCAGAAAGGCGAGGAAGTAAGGGCCCACGGGGCTCTGTGCAAAACTGTGGACGCTGCTAAGGATGCCGCTGCGCGTGGTGAAAGTTCCCAGGATGACCAGAGTAAAAGTCAACCAGATCAGCGTTACGTTCCAAACCTTTAGAATGCCGCGCTGCTCCTGGATGATGATGCTGTGCAGGAATGCCGTCGCCGTCAGCCACGGCAGGAAGCTTGCGTTCTCCACCGGGTCCCATGCCCAGTACCCACCCCATCCCAGCTCCATATAGGCCCACTGACTGCCCATGATGATGCCGGCCGAAAGAAACATCCACGGGATCAGCGTCCAGCGTCGCACTGTGCGCACCCAGCGCCGGTCCAGACGTTTGCTCAGAAGGGCAGCGACCGCAAAAGCGAAGGGAACAGTTAGCCCAACCCAGCCAAGATAGAGCATGACCGGGTGAATTACCATCCAGTAGTTCTGCAGCAGCGGATTCAGGCCGCGACCATCGCTGGGCACGACGCCTATCTGTTCAAAGGGGTTAGCGCTGAAGACCAGCAGGACGAGGAAGAATAGAATCGTTGCCAGCAATGTCCCGTTGACAAAGGGCATCAGCGTCCGCTGGCTGGTTCGAAAAGTTACGGCTGCGGCCGTGCTGAAGAGACTGAGAAGAAGCGTCCAGAACAGGAGACTGCCGGCCTGGCCGCCCCAGATCGCGGCGAATTTGTAGAAGGTGGGTAGCGTGCGCTCAGAACTGTTCCAGATATAGCCGATCTGGAACTGGTCAGTCAACAGTCCGTACCAGAGGATGACCGCGGCAATGCCTACGAGGGTGCAGACGGCGTAGATTGAGTGAAAGCTGCTCTCCGTGAGCCTTTCGCTCCACGAAGCTCCATTCAGTGAATTGGAGGTCGGTGATCGCCCCGAAAATAGGGGGTTATGTTCGGCCTGCATTGAGGTCAGCCGGCCACCCCAGAATCCAGCCGCCATACCGAAGGCGCACAAGATAAGTGCCAGTACCAGTGTCAGGTAAGCGAAATCAAAAATCATCGCCTGTTACAACTGGAGCCGGCGAAGGCGCAGTGCATTGACGACGACACTGACACTTGAGAATGCCATTGCGGCCGCGGCCAATATCGGGTGAAGCTGCTGCAAAAACGGCGGCGCCCACGCGAAAGGCGCCAGGACGCCGGCTGCAATCGGGATCAAGGCGACGTTGTAGCCAAATGCCCAGGTGAGGTTCTGCCTGATGTTTCGCATCGTAGCCTGGGACAATACGATTGCTTGTGGCACACTGCGCAGATCGCCGCGGATGAGGGTTACGTCGGCGGCCTCCATCGCCACGTCCGTCCCCGCGCCTATGGCGATGCCGACGTCTGCTTGGGCGAGTGCAGGCGCGTCGTTGATGCCGTCGCCAAGCATTGCCACGCGAAATCCTTCCGCCTGCATTGCTTTGACCTGATCGACCTTCTGCCCGGGAAGCAACTCCGCAATCACCCTATTGATACCTACTTCCCTGGCAATCGCGTCGGCCGTGGCCTGGTTGTCACCGGTCAACATGGCCACGGTCAGCCCCATCCTGCGCAGCGCGGCCACAGCTTCTCCGGAGCCCTCTTTCACCGTGTCGGCCACGGCGATCAGCGCTGCTGCCTGCCCATCTACGGCCAGCCAGACTGTCGACTTGGCTTCTGCCTGCAGCTGTTCGTACCTGGGGACGAGGCCATTGAGGTCGACGTTCTCCCTTTCCATCAGACGCAGATTACCGAGAAGGATCCGTTTCTCCTCGACCTGCGCAGATATCCCGTGACCGGCGAGTGCTTCAAATTTGGCCGGCTCGGCCAGGTCCAGTCCGTTGTCCTGGGCCGCACGCACAATTGCCTCGCCGACAGGATGTTCCGACCCCCTCTCAGCCGAGGCTGCCAGCCGTAAGAGATCAGTTCGTCCCGCTGGCACAGGCAACTGTTTGGGCGGTGCGCCGAAATTGGGCCCCGGCGTATCTTCGCTTGGAACAAGGTCTGTGACCGCCGGCTCACCTCTTGTAATGGTCCCGGTCTTGTCCAGGAGCACGGCGGTGAGCTTTTGCGTATGTTCCAGGGCAACGCTGTTCTTGAACAGGATGCCCGTTCCCGCGCCTTTGCCTATTCCCACCATAATGGAGGTGGGTGTAGCCAGGCCCATTGCGCACGGACAAGCGATTACAAGCACGGCCACAACGCGCAGCAGCGCGGCCACGAAACCCGCGCCCGCAAACATCCAAACTACAAACGTCACACACGCCAGGCCTATCACCGCCGGCACAAAGTAAGAGGCAACCTGGTCGACGACTCGCTGAATCGGGGCCTTGCTGCCCTGGGCGTCCTCAACCAGTTTGATGATCTGCGCGAGAGCCGTCTCTCGGCCAACCTTAGTTGCCTCGACTCCAAGTAGCCCCTGCTTGTTGAGGGTCGCCCCAAAGACACTACTGCCAATCGTCTTTTCGACCGGCATGCTTTCGCCGGTGAACATGCTCTCGTCGACGCTGGATTCGCCCGAAGAGACGATGCCATCGACCGGTATCTTCTCGCCAGGACGAACGACCATCATGTCGCCGGCAACTACCTCTTCGACCGGAATGTCCAGCTCTTGCCCCTCGCGCAGCACGCGTGCTGTCCGGCTTTGCAGACCGATCAATTCCTTGATTGCCGCGCTCGTCCGACCTTTGGCCCTGGCCTCAAGCAGCTTGCCCAGAACGATCAAAGTAATGATAACTGCCGAAGTCTCAAAGTAAACGTGTTCTCCAAGCGTACCGCTGCCAATGTATTTGGCTGCCAGTACCGCGAGACTGAATACGTAGGCAACCGTAGTTCCCATGGCCACAAGAACATCCATATTGGCGCTGCGGTTGCGCAGGCTCTTGATGGCGCCAACGTAGTAGTCCCAACCTACATAGAACTGCACCGGCGTTGCCAGCAGGAAGAGGAGCCAGTTTACGCCGCTCGCGTGTGCCCAGCTGCCGAGTAGGCCGAAGTCACGTCCCATGCTGATTATCAGCAGGGGAAGTGAAAAGACTACACCGACCAGCAGTCGAATGAACTCATGCCGAATTGCGGCGGCTCGCGCCGCAGCCTCAGCATCCTCTTCTTCCTCGGCCGCTTCAGGGCCTGCCACCGCCGCTGATACCAGCTTGTCGCCGCTGGAGGCCACGGCGGCCTCATTTGTTCCGGGGTCGCCGACCAAAGGCGGCGCGTCGGGTGTGGGCGACGCCACCGTAACGGTGTCGTATCCTGCTTTGCGGATGGCGTCTACGATCGGCGAACGGGAACCTAAACCGCTTACGTATTCGACACTGGCCTGCTCCGCTGCGAAGTTGACGCTGGCGTAGACTACCCCGTCAACCTCTTTGATCGCTTTTTCAACGGCATTCGCGCATGCGGTACAGGACATCCCGATAATCGGGAGCGAAAGCGTAAGCGTCGGGATCTTGTATCCGGCCCGCTTGACCAGCTGGCGTACCTCTGCCAACGCTTCGTTGGCTTGCCGGTGGGAACCATCGACGCTCAACGTAAGCCGTTCACTGGCGAAATTGACCGTCGCATCCTCCACAGCCTCCGCCTGCTTGCTGCTAGTCTCCACCGACGCTGCGCAACCGAGACAGGTCATCCCGATTACTGGAACAGTGAGTTGTTTTGTCTCGTCCATGGTGTCGTCCGCAAATCTCTACTGGGCACCAACACAACCAACGTCAGAGTTGCTGGCAGGCTTCACCTACTCGCCTGAACCAGCCCGCAGATGCATTATCCAGGAATATGACCGCTAGCCGGGCTCCAGAAGCCCGTCAAACGGCGTGGATGACCACAAATTTAACGTTGCCAGTAGTAAACCACCAACATGAAATCCATCATACCCTTCGAACGGTGGCTGCTCCCGGTTTTTGGCTCTGCTCCGGTCAGTTAACGCCACTTTACTACCGTGTCGCCAAGTGTCAACTCTGCCTCGTTTTTGCCCACCCTTCTGTATCCTAGATTAACACATTTGCGCTGTTTTGTGGAAATCGGAATCGCCGAAACGGACCTTCACGCGTAAGGCAAAAAAACAGAATTCGGGACGCAGAAAAGAGGAGTTCCACCCTAACTGTCGACTCGTAGATTCCTCACAGAAACGGGTCGCAAAAAAAGACAGACGGCCATGCGAAAAACTCTTTCCGGAACGTCTTATGCCCGCCCTTCCCGCTTGAACCGGACCAGTTCAGAAAGGGCGGATTTCCCAACTCCCTTACGTCCAATTCTACATTACTTACTTCCATTGTTTCTGTAACCTTTCCCCTAGAGGGTGCGTCCCAGATTTGGGGTGGGAACGGTCCGGCGAGGACTCAGTGCCAACGATGGCTGAAATGGTTTACCGGCTTGTGAAGAGACGCGGGGCAGCCCCAAAGCCTGGCCGTGCGGTTGGGTCCGTTAATCTGGTGGCACAATGCCGGCGCAAGGCCTGCGCCTACGTGGACTTGATGGGACTTGCGGGACGTGGTTAGACGAAACTCCTTCGATTGGAGACCTGTTACCACTATCGACACCAGGTGGACGAGGCATGTTGTAGGAGAGGGGGCGTTGGGGGGGGGGGGGCCCCCCCCAAAGGG
>JAPPKT010000089.1 GCA_028819675.1 Caldilineaceae bacterium
GCAAATCCTGATTCAGACAATCCGTAAACACACGCAAACTCTCGCAAACTCTCGTAAACTCTCATAAGGCACTAGCAGACGCCCACCCAACCAAGCCCGCGACAAGAGACACCCGCAATCCCGCAAATCCATGAAAAATCCAGCAAATCCTGATTCAGACAATCCGTAAACACACGCAAACTCTCGTAAACTCTCGCAAACTCTCATAGAGCACTAGCCGACGCCTTCCCAACCAAGCCCGCGACAAGAGACACCCGCAATCCCGCAAATCCTGATTCAGACACGGCGTCGAACGATTCGGAATGTCGCGCCAAATGCTCAATTTAGGCGCGACATATGTAGACTTGGCGCGACATTTGTAGACATCTGTTGACTTTCTTGACATTGCGCGGCCTCAGTCCAGGCCAATGAACTGAACAAATGCAAGGGTTCGTTGACGTTGTCGGCAGAAGCCTGAATATGTGGTAAACTCTGCACGCGCTGCCAAACTTTCGCCCATGCCTGCTGGCTGGAGTTGTCACTAGGCACGGGAGAACGTTTGGCCTTTCTGTGTGCATTTGCTATTCCACGCTACCCTTCACATGAGTCTTCTGGTTGCCTCTCACATTTCAAAAAACTACGGCGATCTCGACGTACTTGAGGACGTGAGTGTTCGCATCGAATACGGGGACCGGATCGGACTCGTCGGTCACAACGGCGCCGGCAAGACCAGCCTTCTCAGAGCATTGGGCAGGATCGATGCAAGCGTAACCGGCGAGATCTCGGTCGCTCAGGGCACGCAAACCGGCTACCTCGCGCAAGACCCGCCGCCCGCCGGCCAGCGCACGCTCTATGAAGATCTGAGACTCGTATTTGCTGACCTGCTGGCCGAAGGAGAAAAGCTCCACCGCCTGGAAGCCAAGATGACCGAGCTGGCCCAAAGCGATCAGGAACTGTCGGGCCTGCTGACACGTTACGGACGGCAACAGGAGGCGTTCGAAAGGGCTGGTGGGTACGACGTAGACCAGCGAATCCGATTCGTCCTCAGCGGTCTCGGCCTCGACGAGTCACTCTGGCAGGCGCCCTTGTCGCACCTGAGCGGAGGGCAGCGAACTCGCGCATGTCTGGGACGTCTGCTGCTTGAGGAGCCGGACCTGCTCCTGTTGGACGAGCCCACGAATCATCTGGATGTGCGGTCGATGGCGTGGCTGGAAAACGTACTTATCGGATGGAAAGGCGCCCTCGTGGTTGTCTCACACGACAGGTACTTCCTCGACTCGGTCGCAACCAGAATATGGGATCTTGCGCACCGTCGTGTGGACGCCTACCGGGGCAACTACAGCCACTATCGGCTGCAGAGAGAGGAGCGCCGTGCCCGCTGGCGAAAGGAATACGACCGTCAGCAGGAGTTCATTCGCGAGACCCAGGCATTTGTCCGACGCTACAAAGCCGGACAGCGGACCAAGGAAGCGCAGGGCAGGGAGACGAGGCTCAACAGGTTTCTGGAAGAAGAGGCCCTGCCGCCTCCCCCGAACGAACAATTCATCAGGCTCCCACTGCGTGCGCACTCCCGCGGCGGCGACCTGGTGATGCGTACCCGCAAGCTGATCGCCGGTTACAATGACGGTTCGGATTCTTTGCCATCGATAGCATCCGGGGATGCGGTTCGCGGGCCAGCATCTCGACCGCCGGTGCCTCCCGTTGGGCAGGGCCGGTTGCGTCCCATGCGCAGCCTCTCCCCTTCCGACACGCCGATTCTCGACATACCCGACCTTGACCTTCTCCGAGGTCAGGTTGCAGCCCTCATCGGCCCCAACGGCGCCGGCAAGACCACCTTTGTTCGAACCATCTTGGAGGAGCTGGAGCCTCTCACCGGCAGAGTTGAGCTGGGCGCTTCGGTCGACGTGGGGTATCTGGCGCAACGGCATATAGGGACAGGGTACGGCTTGATGGACGGCCGCCAGTCCGTGTTGGACGCGCTCCTTGAGATAAAGCGCCTTCCCACTGAGCGCGCCCGAACCTACCTTGGCCAGTTTCTCTTCAAAGGAGATGAAGTCTTCCAAAGCATCGAAAGTCTTTCAGGCGGCCAGCGCAGCCGCATCGCCCTGGCACGGTTGACTCTGCAGGGCGCCAATTTCCTGCTGCTGGACGAACCGACCAACCATCTGGACCTCGACAGCCAGGAAATCCTGCAGGACGCCCTGCGACAATTTGATGGGACAATACTCCTCGTTACCCATGATCGCGCCCTCATCGCCGCCCTGGCTACCCAGATCTGGCAGGTGACGCCGGGAAACGGTAAGCAGATCGGACAGCTTGAGCTGTTCAAAGGCTCTTGGAAGCAGTGGCAAGAGGAGCGTCTCCAGACGGCAGTTCCCAAAATGCCGGCGAAGGAGGAAATGCCACCGACGGTTGCAGAAGAGGAGTGGGAACGGCAGAGGGAGGCCCGCCGGCTGCGGCAGAGAGCCCAACGACAGGAACAAGCCGTCGCCGAGACGGAGGAGCGTGTCGCACGCATGGAAATCCGGTTGACCGATATTGAAGAAAGCATGGCCCAGGCCAGTGCTCGCCAGGATTTCGCTGAATTGAAGGCGTTGCAGGAACAGCACCGAGCCGTCTCCGTACGGCTGGAAGAACTGATGGAAGAATGGGCTGAACTGGCAGCATGACAGGCTTGTCAGCAGTCCCGTCTTTCAGCTAGAATAGGGCCAAATCGGGGCAACCATCTGCAAAAGGTCAAAACAGAAATGTCGCGAAAATCGCTGGTAATCGGGTTGACGGGAAACATCGCTACGGGCAAGAGCACGATTCTCAACTATCTGATGGAAAAGTGTGCCTTCATCATCGACGCTGACAAGCTGGGCCACCGTGTGATCGAGCCTGGAGGTCAGGCTTACGATGCCGTTGTGCGTGCTTTCGGCCGCGAGATTCTGAGGGAAGACGGGACGATCGATCGCAAGAAACTTGGCAGAATCGTCTTTTCTAATCCGCTTGATCTGGGCAGGCTGGAAAAGATTGTCCACCCGAAAATCTTCGACTTGGGCAAGCAGGAGATTGCCGACAACGACGCCCCAATCATCGTCCTGGAAGCAATTAAGCTTCTTGAGGCGGGCCTGATGTCCACCCTTTGCGATGAAATCTGGGTCGTCACCTCCAGCTTGACTACCCAGCTGCGTCGACTTCTGGAATCGCGCAGTATGGAGGAGAGCGAGGCCCGGCGAATGATCGATCTGCAGCCTCCCCAGGCCGCCAAGGTAAACCAGGCCGATCGCGTCATCGACAACGATGGAAGCCTTGCTGAGTTGCACGCTCAGCTGGACGCAATCTGGGATGACCTGAAGCGGCGCTATCCGCGGCGGATGACGGCGCTTCCAAGATAGAGGAGTCCGAAAGAAAATGGACTTTTTGAGACGTTTCTGGGCCGATCATACAGTCCTGTCCAATTGGACTGTCCTTGCCATCGGTTTTGTCGTGATACTGCTTTTCAGCGCAAGAAACGTTGGCTTTGACGGCGCGCAGTGGGCTGCCTTAATCGGGGTAACCGTGGGCTTGGCCGGACTGTGCGCATGGATCATCAGCTGGGAATAACTTAATGAGCGAAAAGCGCGACTATTACGAAGTGCTTGGCATCGAGCGGGGCGCTGATGAACAGACGCTCAAGCGTGCCTTCCGCAAACTGGCGCAGCAGTACCACCCGGATGTAAATCCGGAGGAAGACGCCGAAGCAAAGTTCAAGGAAATCAACGAGGCGTACCAGGTATTGAGCGATCCGCAGAAGCGGGCTGTCTACGACAGATTTGGGCATTCCGGTCTGGGTGGATCAGGGGGCTTCAGCGATTTCAGTCAAGGATTCGGCGACCTGGGTAGCATTTTCGAGGAAGTATTCGGTTTCGGCGGCATGGGGCGCGGGAACCGGCGGACGCCCCGCCGCGGCGCCGACCTGCGCGTAGACATTACGTTGAGCTTCGAAGATGCGGCATTCGGCACGCAGGAGGAAATCGAGGTGCCCCGCATGGAGGACTGCGATGCCTGTCAGGGCAGCGGCGCCGAGCCCGGTACCGCCCCCGAAAGATGTCCAACCTGCGGCGGTAGCGGAGAGGTACAGCGCCGTCAGCAGAGCCCGCTGTTTGGAACCATAGTCACCGCAACTACCTGCCCTGCATGCCATGGCGAGGGCGAAGTCATCTCTGTGGCTTGCAGCAACTGCAACGGCCGCAAGCGAGTTCAGGTAACCCGCAAGATCAAGGTCAACGTTCCCGCCGGCGTTGACAACGGAACGCGTATTCGCTTGGCAGGCGAGGGTGAGGCCGGCACGTTGGGGGGCCCGCGCGGCAATCTCTACGTAATGATCAGCGTTGAAGATCATCCCGTTTTTGTGCGCGATGAGTTCGACATCCATATGGAACTGCCCATCAGTATCCCGCAGGCAACACTGGGTGCAACGGTAGACATCCCTACTTTAGGGGGCGGGACGGAAAGTCTCGACATTCCAGCCGGAACGCAGACAGGTAGGAGTTTTCGCAAAGCCGGGATGGGCATCGCCCGCCTCCAGCGCAGCGGGCGAGGGGACATGATTGTAACGGTCAAGCTGGTGACGCCAGTCGACCTCAATGACGATCAGGAGATGCTGATGCGTCAACTGGCTGAAAGCCTGGGCGACAACGTGAATGAACCGCGGCGCGGCCTCCTCGACCGCATCTTGAGGCCAGAATAAGAGGTCGCTGCTTGCTCCCGGGTGCTCTGCCTCCTGGAGTTCTCCCTCTTCAGGCCAATGGGCTGCGGAATCGGGTCGCGGCGGCCAGTTTGGGCCAGGATTGTAACAGAATGCCCGCCAATATCAGTAGTAATCCCGCCACTGCTGACGCATGCACTGGTTCGTTCAGAAAGATCCTGACCAGCGGCAAGGAGAGTACAGGCGTCAGGTAGAGCAGGTTGGAAACAATAGACGTCTCCCCGTGTTCCAGCGCCTTGAACCAGAAAAGGTAGCTGACTCCGTTCACAAGTAGGCCGTTGTAGAGTATCCAACCCCAAACGGATAGGGACGGCAGCGGCAGGTTTCCAGTCAGGGCGACGGTCGCCCCTGAGCATAGGAGGGCAGCGCAAAAGTAGATACACGCGGCAACTGTCAGGTCGTATCTTGCCCGGCTGCCCAGGACCGAAAAAAGGGCGAAGACGAAGGCGCCGCAGAGGGCCAGCAGGTTTCCCGACAGATTCTCCACTTGAAACGATACCATCTGCCCCCGAGTTACAATCAACACGACGCCGCCGAAACTGATTGCAATCGCGGTCAAGCGGACAGCCGTTAGCCTCTGGCCCAGGAGTGGCACAGCCAGCAGACTGACCAGAATGGGCCAGGTGTAGGCGAGAACGAAGCCCTCCGCTGCTGAGGTATTCGCAAAGGCGCCGTATAAGAGCACGTAGTAGAGGAATGCCCCCAGAAAGCCCAGCCAGCTCAGATGAGCGACGTCACGTAGCGATTGCTGGAAGAAAATGGCCGATTTGCGTTGCCACAGTACCAGCACACCAAGAGCGATCGCGGAGAACACAGTGCTGTAGAAGAGCATCTGCAAATTGTTCAACTCAACCAGGATTTTCTTCGAAGCCACCGGAATCGAAGCCCACAACAGAATACACAGGGCGAGGTTAAGATAGGATCTGTTGCGCGGGGTCATAGCAGAGAACAAAGTGGAACGCCTGGGCCCGATTCGTCAAAGTAGCAAGAAGCAAAACCCTGATCCAGCTGGATTGTGATAGTATCGCGCGGTTGCGCGCACACCAAGAACTGAAGGCGGTCGAACAAACCCCTAATGCACGAAGATGAGCTGGTCGAGATAGCGGTTGAAGTCGACGGCGAGGCGGCCGAGGCGGTCGTTGAGCTCTTCAACCGCTACAACGGCGGCGATTGGATTCAGGACAGTGCCGCCGGCGAAGCCTCTGGGGGCGGGGCAGTGGTGGAGTCGACCGGCTACGACGACTTCGGCAACCCGGTGCCAGACCAGTTCAGGACGGTGGTGAAAACCTATCTGAAGCCTGGGCCGCGCGGCTGCGGGATTCGCAGGCAGATTGAAGAGGGGTTGTGGCGTCTTAGCCTCTTGTATCCGATGCCGGAACCGGTCGCCCGAACCGTAAGGGAGGAAGACTGGGCCCACGCTTGGAAGCAGCACTACAGGCCTCTTCGCATAGGGCGGCGCGTGCTGCTGACCCCGGCTTGGGAAGAGCCGGAGGCTCAGGCCGGCGACGTTGTTGTCCGGCTTGAACCGGGCATGGCGTTTGGCACGGGACTGCACCCGACGACGCGACTCTGCGTGGCTGCCCTGGAGAAATGGGTGCGGCCTGGCGACGCCTTCCTGGATATAGGTACGGGAAGCGGTGTCCTCTCCATCGCGGCCGCATTGTTGGGCGCAGCGCCGGTCTGGGCGACCGACATCGATCCGCTGGCCATCCGGGCCGCGAAGGACAACGCTCTTCGCAACGGGATAACGCTTTCTCCTGACTCGCTGCATATCCAGCGCGGCTCTGTGCCCGCCGGCCGCGCTGGCCGCTTCAACGTCATCGCGGCCAACATTCTGGCTGAGGTCCTGGTTGACCTGTTTGATTGTGCATATGACAACGTACCCCTTGCCGAGCCTCTTGCTCCAGGAGGCCACCTGATTCTTTCAGGCATCCTCGAAGAGAAATCGGAGATGGTTCTGTCGGCCGCCGCGCGCCATGGGCTGCAGGAGGTCGAGCGCAGACAGGAGGGAGATTGGGTCGCTTTGGTGGTGAGAAGAGAACATGCCTGCTGAAGGTCGCAGCAGGGCCGGCAGGGACCATTGGTTCTTCCTGACGGGAATGCGCGTCGAGCGGGACCGGAGGGTAGATCTGACGCCCATTTCACACCAGCTGCGATCTGTCCTGCGCCTCAGAGCGGGCAGCCTGATCACCCTGCTCGACGGCAGTGGCGCGGCCTATCCGACCCGAATTGAAGCTCTGGATGCTGAAAGGGCGGCGGGTCGCGTATTGAGCAAGGAGTCCGTGCAGAGTGAGCCCAACGTCGAGCTGACTCTCTACCAATGCGTGCTGAAGCGGGAACGATTTGAGTGGGTGTTGCAGAAAGGTACCGAGCTGGGCGTGAGCAGGTTCGTTCCGGTTATCAGCAGCCGGACCGTGGTGCGTCCCGCGGAGAGGCTGCTCCCAAAATACGATCGTTGGCGCGCCATCATTCGGGAAGCGGCCGAGCAGTGCCGTCGAAGCCGCCTTCCAGTCCTGGCAGATTCCCTTTCATGGGACGCATCCGTTGAACATGGCGCTGGCCACCGCATCTTGGCCTGGGAAGAGGCAGACGAGACTAATTCATTGTGGCGTCCCAATCTGAGCGGAGCGGACGAAATTTCATTGCTGGTTGGGCCTGAAGGCGGAATCAGCAGGGAAGAGGCAGATGAGGCAGCCGAACGAGGATGGCTCCCGATGTCGCTTGGCCCGAGAGTTCTGCGCGCCGAGACCGCGGCAGTTGCCGCAGCAACGATCGTCCTGCACACTGCCGGCGAGCTCGGTTGAATAGGCGACGCCCCCGGTCATGATCAAGCCTGACTGCAGGGAACAGAAACTTCGTTTGACAGTCCACTAACTTTCGTCATACAATCGCACCGTCCATACTGCGAGCCTTTCATATCACTTCAACAGACTCTAGGTTTCTTCCAGCGGAGGACGCGCCGCCTCGAGACGAAAACACGCGCAAATTGAATGCCCTGTGCTTCCAGGGTCCACCATGGTGGGAGATACTTGGCTTCAGAATGGAACGGAAGATTGGCCCTCGCGATTCGATACTTCAGGCTGAAGCGGCGCGGGTCGAGGCAACTTCAGATCACCGCCTGGCAAGTGCGTCTAGGTAGACACCTTGACCGACATCTGGATGTCAGATGGTATTCGCTGCACTGGCATGAGCAAATGCAACGTGGCCTACGTCCCTTTAGATCATTCCTGTTACTTGACACGATGGGGAAGCACCGGTTTTTCACCAACGAGGACAAAGGAGAGGCACGATGAAGAGCAAAAGGTATCTGTTCGCAGTTCTGGTTTTGGCGCTGGCGGTGATCGTATTGACGGCGTGCGAGACCCAGACAGTTGAGGTCGAAGTGACGCGTGTCGTAGACGTCACGGCCACCCCCAGGGCCGTCACATTCCATGAAGCGTCGGCAATCGAAGAAATTACTGCACCGCATCAATGCAAGCCTTTGGCGACGCTCCCAACCGAATTCTCCCAGCCCTGGCGCCTGGGATTCATCAATCCCAACCTGGCCCATCCCTTCTTTGGTGAGTGGTCGGGGGCGATGAAGTCAGCCGCCGAGTTCTACGGCGTAGAGTTCTTCGAGTCCGACGCAGCCGGCGACTATGCCACCGAGCCCGACCTGCTGGAGACCCTGCTGCTGAACGACCTGAGCATCGTGGGAGCGCATGGACCCAATGTGTATGAAGGCCTTGCCCTGCGCGCACTCGACGAAGGCATTCAGTTTATCGGCATTGACAACGGACCCAGTGAGTACACGCCGATTGTATACGGTATCCCCGATGGGATCGCAGGTATGCGGGGTGCGGAGCTGCTGGTTGAAGGTGTCAGGATGCGCCAGCAGGAGGATTGGGCCGGCCGCGAGCTGTTCTTCATCGAGTTGACCCACGGCGGCATTCCTGCCTGCGTCACCCGCACCGGTTCAGCCGCATCGACCTTCCAGGAAGCTATGGGGCTGGATGACGACCATGTCTTGATGGCCGACCTGACCACGGGCCGCTCGGCCGAGGACATGGTGAACGACGCCATGACAGCCAATCCTGACGGCGTCTTCGCAATGATTCCCTGCTGGGACGGCCTTGGCATTGGCCCGTACAATGCTGTTGCCGAAGCGGGCAACGAGGCCGACGTCATGCTCGTTACGCTGGGAGGCGACGAACCGCCGGCCAAATTCCTGAAGACCAGGCCGATGGGCTATTACGGCTTCATCGAATTCCAGCCCTACTGTGAGGGCTGGGGCTGGGTCGAGGTCGCGCTCGCCACGCTGGAAGGCCTGCCGTTCGAGACCTACCAGGTACGCAAGGCCATCACCCAGGATACGGTTGATCAGCGATACGAAGAACTGTACGGGTCCGAGTAAGGCTGACGCTTAACGGACAGGATTTCGAGGGTGGGGCTGCTTAGGCCTCACCCTCTCTGCATTGGATCCGATCCCCTTCGCTCGACACAAGAGGATGTAGACGAGCATGACATCGGGAAGCCCGACACAGCGGGCTGGTCTGCAAAATACTGGTAGCGACAGCAGGTACCGTCGTAAACAAATCATCCAGTTCCTGTTGGACAACGGGCTGTTTATCGCATTTGTCCTGGAACTCACCCTGTTTGCGGTCGCGGCCCCCGATCTATTCATTAGGGCGAGAACGATGGAAGCCATCCTCCGCCTGAGCGGGCCCGCAGGAATCGTATTGGCTTCGTACACGATTACACTGATTTCCGGGCAGATCGACCTGTCTACGGCACAGGTTGGGGGCATGGCCTCACTGATGTTTGCAGCCGTCTTTCAGCTGCTGGAATGGCCGCTCGGAGTTGCGCTGGCCCTCACTGTCCTGCTGACCATCGCGGTCGGCATGCTCAGCAGCTACCTCATCAAGCAGGGCATCCCGTCATTCGTGTCCACACTGGCCGTTGGCGTTGTCTGCGGGGGAATCGGCTTTCTCATAATCAACCTGACCAATCAGCCTGGCATGATCCGCTTGGTCCGTCCGCCGCTGCGCGACATTGCCAACTTCGAGATCATTGGCGTCCCCTTTGTCATACCTCTGATGTTTGTCGCCTACGCAATCGGGTGGGTGGTGTTGAACCAGACCAGATTCGGCGCCCACATCTATGCCATGGGCGGGAATCCCGCTGCCGCGGCTCTCAATGGCATCAACGCCATCCGCATTGCCCGCATCGTGTTGGTTACGAATGCCGTAATCACCGGCATGGCCGGAATTCTCATCGCCGGGCGGCAACTGGCTGCGCAACCCGGCGTAGAAGGACTGGGCCAGTCGCTGACAGCCGCACTGTTTGCAGGTGTGGCGCTCTCTGGGGGCAGTGGCAAGATCGAGCGCACTCTGATCGGCCTCCTGTTTCTGTCTACTCTGACGATTGGCCTGGGTATCCTGAACGTTGCCGCCCCGGTGCGGCAGTTGATCTTCGGATCGGCATTTGTTTTCGCCATTTTGCTGGACAGCATCCGCCAGCAACTGGAATCGAGATAAGGAACTGTCAGGTGTTTGTGCGACTCACCCAAGGCCAACTGCCGATGGCAAGACGGAGGCGGGAGCAGCTACTGTTCCTGATGGACAATGGCATCTACGTTGTAACGGTCTTCTTGTTCATCGTTTTCATCTTTCTAGCACCCTACTTCTTCACCCCCCGCAATCTTGTCAACATCCTCATCAGCGCTTCGCTTGCCGGCATCGTTACGGCAGGCTACACCGTGGCAATCCTGGCAGGACAGATCGATACGTCTACGCAGGGTGTACTGGCGGTCGCCACGGTGACGACGGCTCTCTTGTTCGAGGAAGTGGGCTTTTCGCTTCCGATGACGGTTGCCTTCGCGCTCCTGGCCGGCATCGCCGCCGGTCTTTTCAACGGTCTCATCGTTGTGAACGGTAAGATCGTTGCCTTCGTCGCCACTCTGGCGACGCAAGGAGTGATGCTGGCCATCGCGCTCTTCCTCAGTGGGGGCCAAACGATTACGATCGCCCGCGAAGGGCTGCAGGAGGCTGTTTTCATACGCGTGTTTGGGATCCCCTCGTCGGTGTGGATCATGTTTTTCTGCTACATTGTCGGTTATGTTATGTTGACCCAGACGAAGTTGGGGGCCCACATTTACGCCACCGGCGCCGACTATCGCGCTGCCCTCCTGAGCGGAGTTCCGGTTGATAGAGTAATCCGTATCGCGCTGGTGATCTCAGCCCTGACCGCGGCCCTGACCGCCGTCCTCGTGACGGCACGCGCCAAGCAGTCGGCCATGTTCGGGCTGGCGATAGCAGGCAGCGTGGACTTTGTTACTGCCCTGACCGCAGTTCTCCTGGGAGGCTTCAGTCTCTTTGGCGGCGTCGGTCGCATCGAGCGTAATCTTGTGGCGGTGTTGTTCTTGACGATTCTGGGCAATGGTCTGCAGCTGATGGATGTTCCCACCGGCATTATTCTGATAGTGCGCGGCTTTGCGCTGGTGCTGGCCGTCATCCTCAGTGTGCTGCGCGCGCGCATGGCCTAGGCCCGGCCTGCTGGCATCGAATACGGAGTAGAGCATGGCGAGCGAAGAAGTGATTCTGGAGACGATTGACCTGGACAAATCCTTTGGCGCCGTGCACGCGGTGCGAACCGTCAGTTGGAAAGTCTATGAAGGACGCGTGAACGCGTTGGTTGGGGACAACGGTGCCGGCAAGTCCACTCTGATCAAGCTCATCAGCGGAGCGCTGCAGCCAAACGGAGGAGGATTTCGCGTGCGCGGGCAAGAGACCCGGATAGGCGGGCCCGCGGGAGCTTTCGGGCTTGGAATCGCCGCCGTCTACCAGGACCTGGCTCTGGTTGAAAACCGTGACGTTGTGATGAACATGTTTCTGGGCAGTGAACTGACCCGTGGTCCCGGCCAGATCTTTCTGGACCACAAGGGCATGTTGAGGCAGGCGCACGAGGTACTCGACGACATTCACGCCCGCATTCCAAACGTTCGCGAGATGGTCCGCAACCTGTCCGGCGGACAGCGTCAGGCGGTCGCGGTCGGCAGGGCACTGATTCGAGGCGGCGAAATCATCATCATGGACGAACCCACGGCTGCACTGGGTGTAGAGCAGACCCAGGAAGTCCTGCAACTCATCGACACGTTGCGAGACCAGGGCAAAACTATCATTCTAATCAGCCACAACATCCAACAGGTCTTCGAAATCGCCGACTACATTTCAGTTATGTTTCACGGTGAGTTGATTGGCACACGTTCCAGAGACGAAGCGACGGAGGCCGAAGTAGTGGCCATGATTATGGGGAAGCGCTCACCTTAAGGTGTCAGTGTTGAAACGGCAATGTTCAGGCGAATGTGGGCACAGCTGTCCAAGCGAATCGGCCCGGCGCTCAGTCCCGTCTTGCTGGCCGCCAAGCGCCTGAAGGTCGAAGCATGGCTGGCTGCCGCGATGGCTGTCGGGCTGCTGGCAGCCGTTGCATTCACAACCAGCATTCCAACCTACAGCAACGCAGTATATGTCCGCCTGCTGAGAAAGGAGTTACACGAAAAGACGAAGAACTACCCTCCCTTCGCGTTCATGTTCCACTTTCTCGGGGCCAAACACGGGTACACCGAGTACGATGACGTTCGGTCGGTAGACACCTTTCTCACCAACCAGGCTGCGGGCAGCCTGGGGCTGCCGCGCACAATTGATGTCCGGTTCTTCCAAACAGTGCCATTCTCCATCTTTCCCCAGGACGCTGAGACACAGGCGATCGCGCACTCTGCCACTGCCGAACTGAGTTTCGCGTTCCAAAGCGGCCTGGAACAGAAGGTTACAATACTGGAAGGCCGATTTCCTGACCGCGGAGGTCTGTTTTCGAGTCGTTCCGCTCCGGTCGAGACCATCATCAACATAAATATGGCCGAAAAGATGGGATGGCAGGTCGGCGAAACGTTTATCGCCTTTTCGAAGAGGCCCGCTGACTCGGAAGAGCCGCCAAGCCAGATTCCACTTCAGGTGGTGGGCGTCTGGCAGATGACCGACCGGCATGACGAGTACTGGTTCTACAACCCATTCGCCCTCATCAGGAATCAGCTGTTGGTGACGGAGGAGGCCTTTTCCAGGCAGATTGGCCCCGCTTTGAACGGCGAAATTGCGGTTGGAGCCTGGTACATGGTGCTGGACGGAGAATCCTTTGAAGTCAGGCAGGCCGGCGCATTTCTGGAGAGGCTGCGGCGTGTCGATCAGAGAGCCGGCGCGTTGCTTCCCGGTACTTCCTTGTTGGTTGCGCCCAGCAGTTCAGGACTGAAAAGGTACCAGCACGCAGCGCAGTCGATGACGCAGTCGCTGTTCGTAATCGCTCTGCCGATTTTCGGATCAATTGCGGCCTATCTCTGGCTTGTTGCCGGAGTCTATGTGGAGAGAAGACGAGCCGAGATTTCGCTGCTGCGAAGTCGCGGCGCGTCCGCAAGTCAGGTCGCGGTCATGGTCGTGTTGGAGGGGATTGTATTGGGCGGCGTTGCCTGGGCCGGCGGCGTACCGGTCGGCAGTAGAATAGCCCAAATCATCGACAGGACTCAGGGTTTCCTGGAGTTCGGTGGCAAGTCGGTTTCTCCAATGACAATCACCCCATCCGTGGAGCGCATCGCCATTGTGACGGTCGCGCTTGCACTCCTGTTCATCCTGGTGCCCACGCTGGACGCGACACGCCACACTCTGGCGTCATACCGCCGGGAAAGGGCTCGCGGTCGCTGGAAGTGGCGGCATGGCCTTGGTCTCGACCTGCTCATATTGCTGGCCGCCGCTTACGGCACTTTCAGGCTGCGCAGTCAGGGCGGTCTCGTTTCGCCGGGACCGGAAGACCCGGACGCCATCGGGCCCGTGCTCGATCCATTGCTTTTTGTCACACCGGTTCTCTGGCTTCTTGGGTTCGCGCTGTTGGGAGTTCGCGCCCTGACACCTCTTATGCTGGCAATCTCTTGGGTGTCCAGACAGTTGGAGGGTTTGGGTTTGCTGCTCGCCGTACGTCGGCTTGCCCGGTCCACGGGAAACTATCGCATCCCGCTCCTGTTGCTCATCGTGACGCTCAGCCTTGCCGTGTTCACGGCTTCGTTGGCACAGACCATGGGTAGACAGATCGCAGCCGAGATTCGCTACCGAATCGGTGCAGACATGCGCCTGACCGAGGTTGGCGAAAGCATTGACCTCGATCCCCTGGGAATCTCCACTTCAACCGGCACTGAAGGTGCTGATACTGACACAGTTCAGCGGGAATCAGCATCTGTCGCAGGATACACGTCGTGGTCATTTCTGCCGGTCGCAGAACACAACACTGCACCCGGGGTGCAGGCCGTTGCAAGGGTGGGGAGATACAGGGCACTCGCCGAAGTGGGTCAGTGGAAGAAGGAGGGGCATTTCATCGGGATCGACCGGACCGACTTCCCGCACGTCGTCTTCTGGCGACCTGACTTTGCCCGAAGCAGCTTGGGTTCACTGATGAACGCCCTGGCTGTCGAACCCAATGGCGTGCTGGTCCCAAACAGTTTCCTGCGCGAGATGGTCCTGAAAGAGGGGGATGACCTGCGCGTGGTTGTGTCGATCCCCGAACAACGCAAGGAGCTGACCTGGCTCGAAGCGCCGATCGAATTCCGCATCGTAGGTAGCTTTGACAGGTTTCCTTCCTGGGAGCCCGAGCATGGACCGGTCCTGGTCGGCAACCTTGACTACGTGTTTGAGCGCGCCGGCGGACAGTTCCCGTTCGATGTCTGGCTACGCACCGACCCTGACCCGAACTATGCCCTGATCGAACAGGACCTGCGAGATAAAGGGTTTCAGATATTGGGTTGGGAAGCACCGGGACCCTGGGTTCTGCAGGCTCTGCGCAGACCGGAGTTCCAGGGCGTCGTTGGGCTGCTCTCAATTGGGTTTGTGGCCTGCACACTCCTGACCGTTCTGGGATTCGTCCTCTTCACGATATCGTCATTTCGCGAGCGGGCGATCGAGACAGGCGTACTGCGCGCCCTTGGTTTCACGCCTCGTGAGGTAATCGCATTCATGGGATGGGAGTTAATCGTTCTCCTTCTGTTTGGCTTGACTTTCGGCACGGGGATCGGAATCTGGACCAGCGGTACTTTCATACCCTATCTTCAGAACGGAATCGCCCCAGTGCCCGCAATTCTTCCCTTGGCGCCTCAGATTGCATGGCCCCGGGTCTACCAGGTCTATCTCGTTTTGGGTACGCTTTACCTATGTTCAACTGCACTTCTGACGGTTTCGCTGATGCGATCACAAGTCACCCAAGCCATAAAGATGGGCGAAACGATCTGATGGCTCTGTCGAACTCTAGAGGTCTAAGCCGCCTGGCGTATGACCCCGAGCGGCCTGAATATCCTGCAGCTGGCCGCATAGTTAGCGGCTGAATCGCAAGTACTACTGTCACGACAATATGGAAGAGATAGTCATACAGACGCCTGCCCGCCTCCACTTCGGTCTCCTTGACCTGCACGGCGGACTTGGGCGAATCGATGGCGGAATCGGACTGGCTCTCGATGAGCCCAGGACAGTAATTTCCGCACGACGCAGCAGTGGCTGCGATGCCTCTTGCCCGATGGAGCAAGCATTCGAAGGACGTCTCGAGACTGCGCTTCAAGCTGTTTGCAGCCACTATGGTTTCCCGGGCGCTTCGGTCTCAATCGCGGAAAGGGCGCGCCCCCACGCCGGCCTTGGCAGCGCCTCCCAGACGCTGGTGGGCGCAGGGATCGCCGTCTGCATGCTCTACGGTCTGAGTCCGCAAGCAACCGAAATAGCCGGTCTGGTTGGGCGGGGAGGGACATCGGGCATCGGCATTGGAGCGATCGAACAGGGGGGATTCATCTTGGATGGAGGACACCGCTTTCGCCGAGGTGAGGGTAGCAAGACCGGTTACTCGCCCTCCTCCGCCTCCGTAGGCGTGCCTCCCCCGCCAATCCTGGCACGCTACGACTTTCCCGAATGGGACGTCCTGATCGTCATTCCCCATGGGGAGGGCGCCAGCGGAGACCGCGAACGCGACCTGTTCGAGGAGGCCTGCCCCGTCCCCGCCGGTGAGGTGGAAAAAATGAGCCGAATTCTTCTGACGCAACTGCTTCCCTCCATCCTGGAGGAGGATTTGGCGACGTTTGGGGCCGCAATGGAGGCATTCCAGGCCTACGGGTTCAAAGTGTTTGAAGCGAAGACTCAGGGCCCTCTGGTTGCGGAATGCGCTGAGTTTCTGCGCGCCAACGGAGGCGCTGGGGTGGGGATGAGCAGCTGGGGCCCGACGCTGTTTGCTTTCGGTGACGATCTGTCGGCGCTGCAGGACAGGGCTGAACGATGGCTGTTGGTCCGTGGAGGCGGGGAGGTCATTCTGACCAGGGCCAACAACCAAGGTTTTAGAAGGTTGTGAAGGCCAGGTGGCGACTGCCGGAACTCCTGCCCATGTGGAGGAAACCTGGCAATCGGGCGACGCACTTCGGCCTTTCCAGCGGCACTGACAGGGATGGAGTTTCCTCAATGACGGTCCTCAAGCTATGTGGTACGACAAGTGCAAGAGACGCACAGCTAGCGCGCGCGGCAGATTTTTGCGGTATTCTGGTTGGCGTGGAATGGTCGGAGCGAAGCCTCTCCCTGAGAGAGGCCGCGGAGGTGGCAGGAGCTTCCAGCGTGAAAAACGTAATTTTGCTTTGCAATCCAAGCGCAGCTTTCGCAGAGGAGGTCTCGAGAACGCTGCGTCCTCACGCGCTGCAGCTCCACTGCCACGAGCCACCCGCGCTTGTTTCAGAGTTGAAGAGTTCCCTTCCTTGCGAGATCTGGAAAACCGTTCATCTGCCCAGCCTGGATGGACAGGCAACACCCAAAGAGTATGCCGCCGCTGGGGCAGACGCGTTTCTGGTAGATTCGGTTGACGTGAGCGAGGGCTTCGAACGGCTGGGAGGCACCGGCAAAGTAGGCGACTGGACGGCGGTGACAGCGCTCAAGGAAAAGATTGATATCCCAATCTTTTTGGCGGGCGGGATCAACCCGGATAACGTCGCCGACGCCGTCCGTCAGGTGCAGCCACACGGGATTGACCTTTGTAGCGGCGTTGAGGTGCGGCGGGGTGAACGCGATCCAAAGAAGGTGGAGAGTCTGATTCGGAGATTCCGACGAGCGGCAGCGAGAATCACCCACACGCCAACGCCGTGAGCAGGAACTTCACAGGAGAACTATTGCGGGAAGGTCAGCTCTGTTTCTGCAGTTCGAAGCCTTCGCCGGTGGTTCGCCGCGAAAGAGATGGGCGACCTGCCAGGTCAGGGAAAGAAGGGCTCGGGAGGATTTGTCCTTGAGCAAGTAGTTGCTCTGCTATCTTCTGTATTCCGCGCTGGCTCGTAATCAACGCCTGGTGCCGCAGCGTCCACACCGCCATGTTGCTGGCAACCGGTATGCGAGAGTTGAATGGCGGGAGAATCATCAGGTCGAATGGGCTCCAGAGGGAGACAAAGGGTATACTGGCGAGGCTTTCGGCGTCGGCGTTCAGATCACTGAGGAATTCGCTGTTGGGCCGCAGCTGTATTGCGCCGGGAAGGGTGCTGGCGTAGGCCATCAGCGTACCGTAATGGGGCGCAGCCACCGTCAGCAGGCGATTGGTGCGGGCCAATCCGCCCAAACGCTGAATGTAGTAGCGTGCTACAATGCCGCCTAGGCTGAAGCCGACGAAGTCGAGCTTCTGATAGGAAAGAAAGTTCCTGTCTATGAACTCGGCCAACTGTTGAGCTAGCGACTCCAGCGGAACGCTGCAATCGCTTGGTGCAAGCGTCACCGCGTGGGGCTCCAGCCCCAGGTCCGACAGATAGGAGGCTAGAGGGTTGAATACGGCAGCTTCATCCTTGTAGCCATGAACAAGAACCGTTCGGTTCCGCCTGGTCTGCTCCAGAGGAGAAACTGGAGGCAATGGTACCGTGCCTTCGATGCTTTGACCTGCGGGAGGCAACTCCCAAACTGACTGCGCGGCGTCCTGGTACTGTTGCCACAAGCGTTTGCGAATCGTCGACATAGTGTTTCCTACTCCTGTGGAGCTTCTCTGCACGACCTGAGCTTCTACTCTATCATAGTCACTCAGGATGTTGAAACAGCCATCTGCTCAGAAGTTTGGGACGATCAGGTCTTTAGAAAATGCACCTCTTGGGTTAAAATACGAGACAGACCGTCAACAAGGAAAGGGCTTTTTTACAACGCGAATAGGGCCCTTCGAACGTAAGCACGTAGATAGTCGCTTCGGCGCAATCCAGGCATACAAATGCCATTCCATCGGGAGGAAAAATGAGAACTGAACTCACTACCGGCTCCCCCGCCCCGACTTTTGAGGCCACGACGGACAGTGGCGGCACGGTCAATCTGACAGACTACAGAGGACAGAAAGTCGTACTCTACTTTTACCCCAAGGACGACACGCCGGGTTGCACCACGCAGTCCTGTGGATTCCGCGATATCCATGCTGAGTTTGAGGAGAATAACACTGTCGTCTTCGGTATCAGCCCCGACGGCCAGGAGAGCCACGAAAAGTTCCGGTCTAAGTTCGACCTACCTTTCACATTGCTCGTGGACGAAGACCACTCGATTGCCGAGGCCTACGGCGTGTGGGGCGAACGCACGATGTACGGGCGTACGTTTATGGGCATCCACCGCAGTCACTTTGTGATCGATGAAGAGGGGAACCTGATCGAGGTCTCCTACGATGTGGCTCCCGCTGATAGCCCGACTGGCGCACTCGCTGCAGTATCGTAGAGGGAGGGGGAAGCTCGCTCGGCCGGCGCTTGGACTGGCGCTGGTCCGGATTTGGTGCCGGCTTCGTAGCCTGTTTCTCCCCTCAACCTCAACCTGACTCCAGTGGTCGGGTGCTACGGGATCCCTCCGCTGACATAAGCCCTCCACAGGCCAAACGCAAAATACGCGGCGACTACGATCACGAGTAGGGTCAGGATCGTATTCCACTGTCCGCGGATTCGCTTGAACTCTGACCAGACAGTTTTAGGCTTTATCAGGACGATGAGAACGAGCAGAAGAACTACCAGCAGGATTCGTCGGATGGTCACGGGAGTTCGGTTTCGCTAGTATCCAATAATGGTTAGTACATGGGTGTTGGACCTACTCACAGTTCCTCCGACGCGTGCGGCCATATGGCTGGCCCTGAGCTTCATGCTGGCCGGGTCGGCCACCTTGGTTACCCGTCTCGTTGCGCCGGACCTGGAGCAATTGGTGCGGATTGTCCGATGGGTCCAGGTCCCGTACTTTGGGTTGATCTTGGGGGGACTTTCTCCCCGTTTGATGGGGTTGACAGTGGTGGGGTGGGATCCTCGATACACCTTTGGCCTGGTCCTGCTTGCGGGTCTGCTCGTTCTCCTGGTTCTTATTCGCATTCGATTGCACACTGAAACAGACCCGATTGACGCCATCGAAATAACTGGCCGGTCGTGGAGTCCGTCGCTAATGGAGAGTTGCGCCCAGGAGTTTCACTGGTGCTTTCTGCGTGGAGCAGTTTGGGAACTACTGTACTATATCGCACCCGCATCGCTTTCTCCCCACTACTGGGCAGTTTGGATCGGAGCTGCTATATCACTGACAGGAATCTTTTTTCACCCCGCTTCTCTTTCGGACCGGCTCCTTACGGCTCTGGTCCTGATGGCAACCTCGAGCCTTTTCCTTGTCACGCAAAGCTTCTGGCTATGCTGCTTTCTTCACTTGGGTATTCGGGTCATCCTGCTGTGGAACCAACCCATCCAGCAGAGGGCTACTTGATACTGAACACAGGAGAGTGACGGCTGAACACAGCCGTCAGAGGAACAGCCCTACAACAAGCATCACCGCAAAGAGCGCCGCCGAGACGATTAACAGCTGCTTCAAGTCGGAGAAGACCCGGCCGTACTCCACGCTCCAGTCGGCCTGAATTCTGCTGGACTGACCTGAAACCGGGCGGTCAGGACGCTCCGACGCTTTGGGCTCGTTTTGAGCGGGAGCCGCTGGAGCACGACTATCGTCCTGGTCTCTATTGGCGCGCAGTTCGCTGAAGCTGCGGGGATTGGCCTTGCTTGGGCTGTGGCGGCGTCTTCGACTGCGTCGTGCCATCTCTTTCGTCCTTCATGGTCTCTAGTCGGCCAAATCTACATCCAAGCCGTCATTATACCGAAACCGATTTCCATGTACCAACTTCGGGGGTGAGGGCGAAGTCTTCAGGGCCGCAGGTGACCAGGAAATGCCCGCGTAGCCCCGTACGGACTGTTCAGAGCATGCTGAAGTCGCTGCCAGGAACAGTAGACGATTCTCGGAGACCTTGTACGAACAGCCAGGGTGCCTACGTAGCCGGGAGGCAGTGTCAAAGAATGTAGGTAATAGCCTCTCACTCGAAGGGTACCGTCTGCGATGGAAGCGGCCGGTGCGTAGTCCCCCTGCCCGTAAAGCTCAGGCTGGCTTGACTGCATTTGTAGACCGACTCCTTCAGCCTTGGCTACGGCCTCGTGGCAGGTCCAGGCATTTAAAAAAAGCTCGAGGCCAGATGAGGATGCTTCTGGGCACCCGCCTTGTGCTGCTTCTCGCCGCAACGAACTGTAAGATTCGGCCCCTCCGTCGATCCAAACCGATCTCAGACTCTCAATATCTACTCCCAATGGCTCTCTTAAGCCCACAGCAAGAGCGGCCTTGTCCCCCGAATCGGAAAGACTGAACTGTAGCTCAGTAGAGACTTCGGGGGCGAGGAAGGGTTTGCCGTAGGCATTGTAGACGAAACTAACGTCTTTAGGATGTTGGTTAAGATAATGCCCAAGGACGAGGCGAAGCAGACCGCGTCGGGCAATGAAGCGGCGGCCCAGCCGACAAGTAGAATAGAGCTTGACCCTTTCCCACTCTTCAGCAGAGAGCAATTCTTCCAAAGTGGCAAGGGATTCACGGTCCAAATTCAGATCCAGAATCCAGACATGCAGGATAGGCTCTTTCACCGACAGCGGGCCGCCTGACTCCGTGTCAATCCCTCCATGGGCGTAATCTAGACTACTGCGCGGCGTCCTTTCCACAAGGGTCCTCCATGGCGCCAGTGCCACCACAACGATTGGACCGCGATACAGGTCATCAGCAACACCGATATGGGCATCAGCAGCGCGTCACCAGCCCTTTGCCCGGTCCACCAGGCTGACATGGCCCGAACGAAGAGACCTGCCAAGATGAGCAACAGTGCCCAGTACGGATGCCAGGGAACAGGCTCTCCGGCAAATCCAATCCCGAGCAGAACCCAGGGGCCAAGAAAAACTACCCAATGGAAGACTGTTCCGGCAACAAGGCCCGTAGCGCCACCGAACCCTGCGAGCATGTTCTTCGCATAGCCCTCGCGCACAGTCTGCCAGTCCCTGTACATGCGGCAGGTGATCAGCCCACAGGCCTCTGCCATTCGCAGACGCAGGCCTGCCCTCTTCGCACATCGGGCCAGACCGATGTCATCAAGTATGCTGTCTCTCACGCAGGCGTGACCTCCCAAACTGTCATACGCGGCGCGCTTGAAGGCCATGCACTGGCCATTGGCAGCCGACAGGAGGGCGTGGTTGGTTCGGTGGACGCCAACCGCCGGCAGGTAGGCGTGAATTGCGAGCGCCATGAGGGGAACGCAAAGGCGCTCAGGCCAGGTCTCTGTCTCTTGCGTGGACATGATTGCGAGCATATCGGCGTCGGTGCGTACCAATTCGTATAGCATGGAGTCCAGTGCACGAGGTTGCCAGCGTACATCGGCATCAATAAAGATAAGGATCTCTCCTCCCGCCTGTTCTGCCAGCTGCTGACAGGCCCAACTCTTGGCCAACCACCCGCCGGGAATGGGCCTGCCTCTGATTGTTCGCAAGCGGTCGTCGCTTTCTGAGGCTTCAATTGCAGCACCCTCTGTTCCGTCATCGGAGTCATCGTCCAGGACAAGCAACTCCAACTGGGAATAGGACTGTCGCAACACACTGCGCACCGACTCTCCAATGACAGCCGCCTCGTTCCGTGCCGGGACCAGTACTGAAACTCTAGCCGATCTGTTGGACGTGTAAACGGGCTCAAGGCGGGGGAAGCTCAGAAGATTTGAAAAAAGGATCAGGATCATTCCCGACAGTGCGGCAGACGCCAGTATCAAGAGTAGAGCCGTCATCGCGTGAAAGGAAGTTGCATCTCGGGCTTCTGAACCAAGTCGAGGCGATGTTTCCAGGCGACAATCAGTACGTTTCCGAGCCAGACAGGCAGGTAGGCGCCAAATGAACCTGTCACAGCTAAAAATACTAGCAGGCCGAAAAAGGCGCAGACCACCGCCCACCCGTCAATCGAAATCGTGAAATAGGCGAGCAGAAGCAGCGCCCCGAGAAGGAAGAGCGTACTCCACCCGGTTAGTCCTGCCCAGATACCAAAGGTGACAGCTATCGCCTTCCCCCCTTGCAGGCCGAGAAAGATCGAAAAAGCGTGTCCGGCTACTGCGGCCAGTGCTACGGCGGCAAGCCCCCAGCCCTGCAGCCCCGAGATCTCCTGGGCGGCAAGCACCGGCAGCCAGCCTTTCAGCGCGTCGAGGACGATAACGACGATGCCTAGCATCCTGCTCCCGGCGCGAATCACGTTCGTGCCCCCGGGATTGCCGTCACCGAACTGCCGAATCTCTTTAGCCAGAATGAATCGGCCCAGCCAGACCGAAAAGGGCAGGCTCCCACAAAGATAGGCGATCAGTGTCCAGAGAACGGCAGTCATCTGGGAGAGGCAGCGACCTGCCCCCATGCTAATGCAACGAAAACTCCCATACCCACAAAACCGGCTGCGGCGACGCCAAGGAGATCGAAGTAAAAACACAGACCCACAGAATTCAGAAACCAGACTGCTGTATACACGACCAGTAGAGCTTCTATCGGAAGTGCCTTGGAGTCGATAAAGTGAGAAAGACCAAACAAGACTACGGCAGCAACCACAATCCAGCCCGCAAAGTTGACGATCGGTACGCCGAAGTAGCTGCCCGGCGATTCCCAGTGCCAGATTCCCCATGCAACCATCTGTGGATCAAGGAACAGGTCCCAGGCCGTGAATGCCAGACCCGCACTAAACGAGGATACGGCCCTGGTCTTCCATGTGAGGCTGGCTCCTCCCCATTTTATTTTCGAGCTGATGGCTGACCCGACGGCCCAGGACGGGGGCAGCATCATGAGCCACGCGAGGGGTATTTGTACGGGAACGTCCCCAAGTTGGGGCCTGAAAGCGTCGGTATAGGTATAGCGCCCGAACGGAAACCCGGTGTTGTGACCTACGAACTCTGCAAACCACGCCAGCGCGATAATCGTGACGCCCAATCCAATCGTCGCCCTTCCTTTCAGGGCTGGAAATAGCAGGCTTAGAACCAGGCCAACTTGAAGCAAGACTGAAAGCGACAAGGCCAGAAGAAGGGTAGGTCTGTCGCCCAGTCGAACCACATGAGGGACCAGTATCATCAGGAACAACCAGAGGCCAAGCAATACGCGACTGCCAACAGTCATCTGGTCGCGCAGTTCGTCCAGAAACAGGCCGGCTCTTCTGAGGAACGAATCAACGCCAGTGCCGTCAATTGCCGGCCGAGGGAAACTCACCGGCAGCGTTCTCCTTCTCCCAACAGGTATGCCAGAAGACGCATTAGCCACGAACATTGGGGCGTGGACGGCGGCCCTGATTCGGTTGCATCCGCTCCCATGTCTGGAGCCTGTTGAGTAGGATCAGAAGCCGGGCTGTCAGGTATGTCAGTATCAGCCTCCGGCGCTGGCACAACCGGCGTCCAGTAGTCGCGTAGCTTGCGTGCGAATGCGAAATCGCCGCCTAGCACTTCTCGTTGGCCCACGACGAGCGTGTAGCGGCCAACCGATTCCTGCGGATGCCAGACAACCACAACTGCTTCGCCTGCCGAGGGAAACGTTATTCGACGCCTCTGCCGCCTCCAATAAGCGGTACGGCTGAACGGCTCGAAAAAGATAGTAGCTTCAACAGCCTCCAGCAGTTCTGCTCCCATCTGTTCCGAGACGAGTTGAAGAGCATCGGACGGGAGTTCGGAAACTGAATCTTTGCTCAGTCCGGCTGCGATAACGCCAATGGTGGGTGCAAACTGCTCCTGTCCCTCAATCTGCGGGATGGTCATACCGATTTCGATTGTCTGTCTGGCCGAAACCGTAAAGGAGAAGTAATCAACGTCCCCGGGCCATTCGAGTGTCGAATATAGGGCCGTTGAAATCTCCGGGTCGCTGACCGACATAGGGCTGGAAGGCGTCGTGTCAGGATCCTCGAAAAACGGTTGATGGGCAAGGGCGGCATCGGACAGTACTAGAGCGCAGAGCAAAGCCATAAACAAAACATACGGCCGGAGAACAGATTTGGTCTTCATTGCGGATTCCTCAGCCTGCCCGGTATCCAACGGGCTCTCTCGTGGCTCTGTCTGGCGATCATAAGTGTCACCCCAAACACGACCATTGACGTCGTCAAGAAAAAGAAGACGAATTCCTCCATGGGAAGGATTCCGCCAAGCGCTAAGCCCAAGGACTGTTGCGGGTCAATTGTCCAAGTCCCGGAGTGGATGGCAAAGGCGTCCGCCAGCGACAAGAGAATAGTTCCAGGCAAGAGAGTCCAGAGGACCGGCCTCCGGTAGTGCCACAGGATGTCGGCCCCGAATGCCGCCTGAACTGTGAGCGGTATCATCCCCCATGCCAGCTCCAGTCCAAGATAGGTGCCGGGAAGATGGCCAGCGCCTACCAAGGAAACTCCCGCCAGCCAGACGCCCAGAGTCAGCCCTCCGAACAGAAGACGAAGTTGAGGCCGGGAACGAAATGGTGAGGCCGGCCGCGGCAAGAGACGGGCGGCCGCCAGAAACGCCAGGCCCAGAAGCAATGTCTGTCCAACAAAAAACAGATATTCCTCAAGGGGCACATAGCCAATTGTGATTCCGAGCACGAGGTCCGGGTCGTACCACCAAATACTTGTGGCGACCAGATAGTTGTCCCAGGGCGTAGTATAGAGGAGTGCCAGCAGCACATGTCCCCCTACCACGGGTAAGGCAGGCCAGGCCTGCAGCGAATAGGGGAGCTCGCACCCAAGTCTGCGTAGAAAAATGTTGAGAAAAACGAAGAAGACAGCGGGAATGCCAATAAAGACGGACAGGAAAACTATGTAGGCCATTCGTGCCTGGCGGCCGTCGGCAAACTCAATCCCTTGGCCATGTATCCGCAGCCGGACCGAAATGATCCTAGCCTCAAACCTGCCCGAACTAGCTCTGGTTGAAGCACTGGCTCACGTCTCTGTGTAGAGTTTCCAGCATGGTCACGATGGGGGCGCCATCACTTCCAAGAATGGCCTGGACGGCAGATGCCCCCAAATCCAAGTACTCTTCCAGAATGTTAAATTGGATTCCACGAGACTCCAGGAAGTAGTAGATCCACTCCGCTTCCAGGCTGATCAGGGAAATGTCCCCGAATCGCAAAGCTGACATCATCGAGCTGTTGATGCTGAAAAATGGCCTTCCTAGCCTTGCCCAATCTGGCGGGCTTCCCTGGTCCGAATTCAACACGCAGGCAGAGATGCGATGCAGGTTTGCCTGATAGCTGGCTATGAGGTCGTGAAAACTGTTACCCAATGGAGGAGTCTCGCTCTGATGAAGAGGGGCAGAAAGCAAGGTCTCGGCCCTGCCCCCCGCCTGAAGCAGGTCTCTGCCGAGGAATTCTCCTGGCACCCTGCGCCGAACAGACTCAGAGAGATTGAATATGCGTCCACCGAATGCGACTGGTACTTCCTGCCGGTTTATCAGCTCACACATGTCCAACAGGTTGCCCACCGACCTTAGTTGCTGGGATACGAGCACGACGAGGTCAGGCTGGATTCGTTGAAGCGTGACTTCCATCTCGCTCAGAGTAAGGTTTTCCCCCAAAAAGACGGTACCAAAGCCCAGCCTCTTCAGAATCAGCTGCAAGAGTGCCAAACCAAGAGTGTGATGTTCACCTGGGGGGCAAGCCATTAGGACAAGGCCGGGTCGAGTCGGAGGGGGACATGCCCCCAGCAATACCTTGATTCTCTGCATGGCCTGAGCGGCTGCAAACGAAACCTGCTGGGCAGTCAATCTGGCGGCGTGCCACTCCTCGCCTAACTGGCGCAGTCCTTGGCAGATTACATGGAGGCAGACTGTTTCGACAGGAAAAAGGGCGAAAGCCTGGGAAAGGATTCGCTGCCCTTCAAATTCATCGTAGGCAACGCATGATGCTATCCACTTAGCGCAGGCAGCTCTGAGCTGGTCATCTACGACCTCGCCTGAGCCAGCCTCTATTTGCGGGTTTTCTGTCCATCGGCTTCCGTAAAAGTGTTGTTCGGGGACCAAACTGTGCTCCTGTAAAGGGTCCCTCCCTTCACTTTCCAACGTCTGCCAGCGTTCTGCAGCACGGCTGATACTTAGACCTTCCAACCGGCGCCGATTCAACCAATGTAAAGTGTCGATATCACGCCGTGAGTAGATTCGGTGCCCGCCTGCACTTCTCGCCGGACGGGGAATCCCGTACCGTCGCTCCCATGCCCGAAGCGTCTCAGCCTTGATGCCCGTCTCTCGGACAACAGCTTTCAGATTGAATGAAGGCGTTTCCGTGCTCATATGTACATGTACTCCTTCGTACTTGTACCCCGCATGTCCTGTCTACGCGGTTTCTAACAATAAAACTATGATATATTACGCAAATTTTAGACGAAGTACAAATCTTAAAACTCTATGGTTGGAAGATCCAATGAGTGGGCGGGGAAAGTCGAATACAAACAGCTATGCCAGCGTTAAGTCGAGTGCATCCCAAAATAGGGGCGAACTCTCGTATACCTCTGGAAGAAACCAGGCCACGGCCAGTTCACTTTCCAATCGCCTGCAATTGAAGTGGTTTTCTCACTACTCTCTCCTCTCAACTCTCTCCTCGCTTTTGGGCGGTCGGGCCTATTCGGCCCTCCCTTGTGGGGGGGGGGGCCCCCCCCCC
>JAPPKT010000440.1 GCA_028819675.1 Caldilineaceae bacterium
CCGCCTCCAGCTCCACCTGCTCCGGCGACAGCCCCAGCATCTCCGCGGTCATCAGGATGAAAGCAGTGTGCGCGCCCTGTCCCACCTCCGCGCCCACGCAGCCCACCCGCGCCCGCTCAACTGTCTCCCCGCCGTGCAGCTCCACCCAGGCCGTGCAGTGCTCCGGGAAGCCAAAACTGTACCCTACGTTCTTGTAGGAGGCGGCGATCCCCCGTCCCCGTGCAATCCGGCCGCGCGAAGAGTCAAGGCTCGTGGTCAACAGCCCGTTGCCATTGTCCGGCGGCGTACCGTCTGCCCCGGCAGCCGGTAGCGACCACTCGCCGTCGCGCTCCTCCCAGCCGCCCTGCCGCGCCGCCTCCGCCAGCACCTCTTCCGTCGTACAACCTTCGGGAATCAGGCTGCCGGTAACCAGAAGCGAACCGTCGCGCAGAACATTGCGCATCCGCAGTTCCACCGGGTCCATCTCCAGAGCGCACGCCAGCTTGGCCATCTGCATCTCAGCCGCAAAATGCGCCTGCGGCCCGCCGAAACCGCGAAATGCGCCGCCCGGACAGTTGTTGGTATAAACCGTGCGCGCGTCCACGTGCGCGTTCGGAATCTCATACGGGCCCAGGCACATCAGCGTGGCGTTCGCCAGCACCTTGGTACTCGTGTACGCATAAGCCCCCGAATCGCTGGTCAGATCCATCTGCGCCGCCACCACCTTGCCCTCTTTCGTCGCCCCCCACTTGGCCCGGATCACGAACGCATGCCGCTTGTGGTGCCCGACGATCGACTCCTCCCGGCTCCACACCGACTTCACCGGGCGCCCCGTCTTCCACGCCGCCAGCGCCAGCGGAATCTGGATCGACATATCCTCCCGCCCGCCAAAAGCCCCGCCGACGGCCGGGTAGCGCACCACGATCTGGCTCGCCGGCAGGCCGAGAGCATGCGAGATCTGTTCCTGGTCCTCGTGCATCCACTGCCCTGCCACGATGACCTCGATGCGGCCGTCCTCACGCACGTGCGCCAGCCCCGCCTCCGGCTGCAGATAGGCATGCTCCTGCGGGTGCGTGCTGTACACACCCTCCACGCACACGTCCGCCTGAGCAAAACCGGCCTCGATATCCCCGCAGCGCAACCGGTGCGTCACCAGCAGATTCGACTGTCTGTCCCGCCCTTCCGGGTAAGGAAAATTGCTGAATGGGTGGGGATGCAGCGGCGCCGTGTCCGCCGCCAGCGCCTGCTCAGTACTTGTAATCACCGGCAGCGCCTCATACTCGATCTCCAGCAGCCCCGCCGCCGCCTCAGCCTGCGCCGCCGTCTCGGCCACGACCAGCGCCACCTTGTCCCCTTCCCAGCGCACCACCTCCGCCTGCGGCGTGCTGCCCAGCCCGCACAGCACCGGCTGGTCCGGCATCACAAGCCCGTACTCGTTCACCGGCACGTCCGCCGCCGTCAGAACTGCGATCACGCCCTCCGCCGCCTCCGCCCGCTCCGTTTCCATGCCCACAATACGCGCGTGCGGCACACCGGCAAAAACAATCTTCAACCAAGCCTGCCCCGGCAGATCGATATCCCCCGGATACGCAGCCTCACCCGTCACCTTCTCCGCCGCATCAAAACGCGGAATACTACTCCCAACCGCCCGCATCAATCCACCTCAAAAGTATTACCAACCACTAACCACTAACCACTGACCACTGCCGTTCAAAACCACTCCGGATTTCGAGCCGGGATCCCGCGGTAATACGCCTGTATCTCTTCGATCTGCGTTTCCATATCACCGCTCGGGTAAACTGTCGGACCGATACCCGCGACCCGCCGTTCAAAGTCGGCATAGGCCAGCGTGATAGGCGTCCCCGAACCGAGAGCGATACGATAGAAACCGGTCTTCCAACGCTCTACCTTCTTGCGCGTCCCCTCCGGCGTCAGAACCAGCACGAACTTCTCGCTCCGGTTCATTTCGTCGACAACCTGTTGCGCCAGGCCGCCGGGTGCCTGGCGATTCACCGGTATGGCGCCCATCCAGCGCATCAGACCGCCCAAGGCGTGATCGCAGGCCTCTCTCTTGACCATCCACCTGCAGTCCAGCCCGGTGGCCAAAAAGAACCCAACCGCCAGCACGGCATCCCAGTGCGAGGTGTGCGGCGCGCCGATGATCACCAGCTTGGGCACGTCCGGCAGCTGGCCCTCGATGCGCCAGCCCAGCAACCTGTACAACAGCCGCCCGATTGCACGCGTCAGCCAGTTCCCCCGCCGCGGCAACGAAGGTGACATGACCAGATCCGCGCTGTGCCTGTCGACCAGCGGCTCCGGCCCCAGCCAGCCCCACTCCCCCACACTCGGCGAGGACGATAGCAGCTTCCCTCTTTCCCGCCTGAACAGAACGACAAGAAAGAAAATCCCGAGGAGAAAGAAAACGTCACTCCGCATTCCTTTTCTGATCATAGATGCGAAACCCCCTCTTCTGGTAGTTCGGCAACGCCGCCTGGTGGTCCAGCGTACACGTGTGCACCCAGACCCGCTGCGGCCCAAGCGCCCACGCCCGCCGGATCGCCTCCGTCAGCAACGCCCCTCCAACGCCCCGCCCAACAAAGGGCGGCAACAGACCGAAATAGGCCAGCTCAACCTGCTTAGTTCCCTTCTCACGCTGCGCATCCAACTCAAAATAGCCCGCCGGCGTCCCGCGCACATACCCGATCCATGTCTGCACTTCGGGCCGCTCCACCCACGCCCGCCACTGTTCCTCAGTCCACGGCAACCGCGTCGTCCACGAATACGCCCGCCCCACCTCCCTATAGAAAAAGCGATTCAACGCCGGAAACGCCACCTCCGCCCGCCGCACCGCAAAAGGCTCTACCGGCGCCCGCGCCGGCCGCAGCGCCTCCGCGCTCGTCATCTCCAAATAATAGGTTACAACGTCAGTCTCACTAACCACTAACCCCTGGCCCCCAACCCCTGGCCCCTGCATTTATGGGCGGTCGGGCCTATTCGGCCCTCCCTTGTGCGGGGGCTCCGCCCCCGC
>JAPPKT010000203.1 GCA_028819675.1 Caldilineaceae bacterium
ATTGGGGGCGATTGGGCAAGGGTTTGGCCTCCAGGATGCCGTTATTCCATTCGTAACTAACGTCGATATCGGGGTAGGGGTTTTCGTACCACCTTTCGAAGTACTCTTCTTTGGTGACGCGACGTCCTTCGTCGGGGGCAGGGTCGCCAGGGCGATAGCGTTTTCCTGGCCGGGAACCGTTTCGGGTCTTGACCGGGCCGACATTCCGTATGTCTTGTGGGTGTGGCTGCAGAATCTCTCTTGACCGCATATTCTCTCCTCATGCGCCGGAACCGTTACGGGTGCCGTCCCCAGAGTTCATGTGTTGGTTGGCGTTGGAAAACCATTCCGAGCCAGAGAGGCTTCACGGGGCGTATTTTAACACGAAGGGAGTGGTTGATGCCAGCGATTTGGCCGGGCTGGGGAGACTGATTCTGGGCATTTCTTGCGCGTTAATTTGGGAAGGGGTGGTCGATTTGGCTGGCTTTACTCATTGTGGATTTCGTAGTAGGTTTCGGGCACGAGGGTTGACTCCTGGATTTGAGGCAGAAATGTAGCTATAAGAGGAGAGACAGGATGAAGGCTGCGATCATGTATGAGGCGCATGCGCCGGTGGCGGTGAAGGAGGTTGAGTTGGAGGAACCGGCGTTTGGAGAGGTGCTGTTGGATATTGTGGGGGCGGGTGTTTGTCACAGCGATTACCATTACGTAACGGACCACCGGACGCCGCGGCGGCTGCCGTGGCTGCTGGGCCACGAGGGGGCCGGCGTGGTGCGGGCGGTGGGGGAAGGTGTGCGCGACTTTGCGCCGGGGGACAAGATTATCCTGTCACTGGATGCGATGTGCGGGAGCTGCCGGAACTGCACGAATGGGCGGCCGGCGCTGTGTGAGACGCACAGGATGGAGGCGATGAGCCGGTATAAGCAGGATGGTGAGCCGATCTATCATGTACGGCCGACTTTTGTGGAGCAGACGCTGGCGCTGGCGGATGCGTGTGTGAAGGTGCCGGATGATACGCAGCTGGAGCAGGCGTGTCTGATCAGCTGCGGGGTGATCACGGGGATCGGCGCGGTGGTGAACCGGGCGCAGGTGGAGACGGGAGCGTCGATGGCGGTGTTTGGCTGTGGGGGCGTGGGACTGAACGTGATCCAGGGCGGTGTACTGGCCGCGGCGGGGAAGATTATTGCGGTGGATACGGTGGACTACAAGCTGGAGCTGGCGGAGCAGATGGGTGCGACGCATTTTGTGAACAGCGCGAAGGAGGACCCGGTCCGGCGGATCATGGAGATTACGGGCGGGGGCGCGGACTATACGTTTGAGGTGGTCGGTTTTCCGGCGATTGTGAGGCAGGCGATCGATTCTGTGCGGATGACCGGGACGGCGGTCGTGGTCGGCGTCCAGCCTACGGGGCAGGATGTTTCGGTGGATGGCTGGCATCTGCTGGAGGACCGTACGCTGATGGGGGCATTTCACGGGGCGGCGCGGCCGCGGGTTGATTTCCTGTGGATTCTGGACTTGTACAAGCAGGGCAAGATCAAGCTGGACGAACTGATTTCGCGTTACAGGCCGCTGGACGAAATCAATGAGGCGTTTGCGGACATGAAGGCGGGCAAGGTGGCGAGGTCGGTGCTTGTGTTTGAATGAGCTGGCACCTGCCGCGTCTTTTGAGAGTGTGAAGGCTGTCTGAACCGTTTACGAGCTCTTGCGCGGATGATTCAATCGTCCGTGCATGAGCGTTATCCCCGTTTTGCCACCCCTCGGTGAGTTCATCCCGGTACACGGGTATAGCAACAGTAGAAAAGAAATTTGCCGATCTTCAGAGTTGCCGGGCAGGCACAAGGCCTGCCCCTACAGGATGTCCGCGGGTTACCCCGTTGCCGATGCGGGCCGGGGGGACCGGGCACCCACAAGGGGTGCCCCTACAGGATGTCCGCGGGTTACCCCGTTGCCGATGCGGGCCGGGGGGACCGGGCACCCACAAGGGGTGCCCCTACAGTAGCGTGCGCCAGTGGCGCCGGGCAGACAGAGTTCCTGACGAGACCTGTACGTGCGAATGGGATGTTGGGCAGTCAGACCGAATTGGCGAACGGGGTTTCAGTACAGTTTAGGGGAAAGAGGTGCCCCCTTGCTAACTGAATGGAGTGTAGGTGCCATAGTTACACGCATCACAGGGCAAGGGGGCATGATGCTCCATCCAGTACGTCCTCTGAACGTGTAGCTATGGCACTTCTATTATGACACACTTATCGAGAGAAAGAAAACGGTGAAATTGCCGAAATTCAATTTGCACATTGGGCAGACTTTATGGTGACGGGCGTGGTAATCGACACGGAATTCTGGGGGACTTCGCTCGCAGAATGGAAGGTTGAAGTCAGAGAAGTGCTGTGGTTAGTGGTTAGGAGTTGTTGACATTTGTTTGATCCGGAAATTGGAAGCCGCGTTGTTGTTAGTCCACACGGGCACCCACAAGGGGTGCCCCTACGAGTAACTTGGGATAGGGATAAGAGCGGGGAGAGGCATACTCGTTGACGACTCTCAGGGTTGGGATTTGGCGAGGACTTAGCGGTCACCATCGGAAAAGGGGTGCCCCCTTGCTATCCTGCTGGCGTGCAGCTGCCTTAGGTGCACATCAGTGAGGGCAAGGGGGCCCGGAGCAACAGTCTGTATCTTGGCGTGATGCGCAACTACGGCATGCCAATTGTAGCACAACGGTTGGGTACTGCAAACACTTAGGGGGCTTCCATCTGTTTTGGAATCTAAATCATTTGCAACGGGAAAAAGTGTTGTCGGGCCAAGGAAGAAATCAAGAATCCAAATGGCGGGCCGCTAGCGGTTGTTGCTCCTGGCCATGCGGTAGCCGACGCGTGGTTCTGTGAAGATGTAGGTGGGCCTGGAAGCGTCGTCGCCCAGTTTACGGCGGAGGGTTTTGACTGCGGTTCGAAGTGGCCGCAGGTCAAGGGCACCGGCGAGGCCCCAGACATGCTGCATGAGATGGTCGTAGGTCAGGGTTCTGCCGGCGCTGG
>JAPPKT010000018.1 GCA_028819675.1 Caldilineaceae bacterium
CGGCAACCTGCCTCAGCAGGTCAGCCATCTGGTCAATATTGAACCGGGCCGAATTCGGGAGATATGGATTGAGCAACAGGAACGAAGTTACCTGACGCGTCTCCGGCCTTGGGTCGTATACTCTGCAGTAGGACTCAAAGGAATTACACGCGCGGAGGACACCGATGCCGTTGAGTGGGTCAACAGTCTCCAGCCGCTCGCCGCCATCAACGCCGAAATGCTGGAAGTGCGCCTGCAAAAGACTGCATACAGACAGAATTCTCTCCAGGTGGCCTCCGATTTGGATGAACAACCACCCCTCATCGTGCAAGAGCGAAGACAGTGCAAGTCCTTGAAAGAGAGAGACACTGCTTTCTAGCTCCCGGAAAAAATTGTCGCGTTCTTCGTGCCAGTTCTGGTGGCCTTGCCAGGCGTGAAGACGCAGATAAAGCCGGTTCATGTGTTCCCAAAGCTGACTACTCAGCTGGGACCTGACGGTACGCGCGTTTGACCTGGCCAGATTGATGCAGCCCGAGATCGAGTTCTGATTGTCGGCGTTGAAAGTGAGATCGTGGGCCATCTGCAGGGCCACCTGGCTATCAACTACGCCATTCTTCATCGCCGGAGGAGGCTGCCGCAACGCAGTGAAAAACTGCTGCCAGCCGCGGTCGTTGCCGTGCTGAGCCGCCTGCCCGACCATGAAGTTCAGTCTCACTCTAAGCAGGCGAATCGTGTTCTCTGCCCGCTCCATATACCGGCCGATCCAGTACATACTGTCAGCAGATCTGGATAACATTGGCACTATTCCTCTTTCTGAATCAGTTCTCTTGCAAGACCCACGTATCCTTACTGCCCCCGCCCTGGGAAGAGTTGACGACAAGCGATCCCTCACGTAGGGCCACCCGCGTCAGTCCCCCCGGCACGATGACCGTGTTTTCCTGCTCTCCCCCGTAAAGAATGAACGGCCGCAAGTCAACATGACGCGAGACTACGTTCCCATTGATGTAGCATGGCGCCCGCGAAAGGCTCAGCGTTGGCTGGGCGATGTAGTTGCGGGGATTTTCCAGAATCTGCTGGCGGAAAGTCTCGCGTTCTTTGGCCGTACTGTATGGCCCAATCAACATGCCATACCCCCCGGACTCGCCGACGGCTTTCACCACCAGCTTGTCAAGGTTGTCCAGTACATGCGCCCGCTCGTCATCCCGTAAGCACAGGTAGGTCTCGACATTCTGAAGGATCGGCTCTTCACCCAGGTAGTAGCGGATCATCTCAGGAACGAAAGCGTACACTGCCTTGTCGTCCGCGATCCCCGTCCCAATTGCGTTGGCCAGGGTAATGTTTCCGGCGCGATAAGCATTGAAAAGGCCGGGAACGCCCAGGACCGAATCGGGCTCAAAGTGAAGCGGGTCGATGAATTCGTCATCGATGCGGCGGTAGATTACGTCGACGCGCTGCAGACCGCTGGTCGTGCGCATGTAGACGAATCCGTCATGAATGAGTAGATCGGCTCCTTCGACCAGCTCGATTCCCATCACACGCGCAAGAAAGGTATGCTCAAAGTAGGCGGAATTGAATATACCGGGAGTCAGAAGAACGATCGTCGCGTCTCGCCCCTTGGGCGAAAGCGTCTGTAACTGCTCCAGCAAAGCCTGGCCGTAATGGCCAATGGGTCTGATCCCATAACCGCCAAACATGCCCGGGAACACCTGGGTCATCACCTCGCGGTTGGCGAGCATATAGGACACCCCGCTGGGCACCCGCAGATTGTCCTCCAGGACGGCGAACTCGCCGCCCGGTAGGCGAACGAGATCGGAGCCGACGATAGACGTGTATACGTCGTTGGCGACCTTGACGCCGCGCATTTCTCGCTGGTAGTTTGCGCAACTGTAAATCAGGTCGAAAGGCACCTTACCTTCCTGCAAAATGCGCCCCTCGTGGTAGGCGTCTCGCAGGAAGAGATTGATGGCGTGGATGCGCTGTCGCAATCCGTGTTCGATCTTTTTCCACTCTTCGTCATTGATGATGCGGGGCAAGATATCGTAGGGGAAGATGCGTTCGATTGTGGAGTCTTCACCGTAGACGGTGAAGGTGATGCCCCGGTTCAGGAAGGTGAGGTCTGCGGCCTGTTGGCGCTGTGTCAACTCACTGGCCTGAAGCTCAAGAATGCTCTGTAGCAGCTTCTGGTACGATTTTCTCGGTCGACCGTTCTCCTGAAACATCTCATCGAAGATGGAACCGTCCAATGCATAGTTGCTGAACAGGCTGATTGCACTCTCGTTTACGGTCTCGTCTTGTGTTGGCACGCTCTTCACCACCGTTGGTGTTGTTCAGATTAGCGCTTTTCAGCTGGCACCATTGAGAGCTGTTGGAAGGTCCTTATGGGCTTGCTGCCAGTCGGTTAGCAGCACTCATTCATGATCACCTGGCGATCTAAGCGTATCTCCAGGCTGTGATCTGTAACCTGACTGGCCCCGCCGCAGCGGACTCTCCGATTTCCCTCCGACCTGCTCATGAGGATTGTTGCCGCATATAGCTTTTCAAATTCACAAAAGACCAGGCCCGAAAGAAGGAATCTGCGTATTATGCCCAAATCTGGTCTTTATGTGCAAACAGGAGAATTTCCTGGAAGAAGCACTAAGTTTCCTGGAAGGCCGCACAGGGCACACACTGGAAAGGTCCCCGCAGAGGTACTGGCATTCACGCCTCAAGATCGCATGGTCTCTGCGGGAGGTGAACCGTTGCTATGTCAGAATGAGGACATCTGAGGTGTTTGGTTGGAGGTCAGTCCTGACACAGAAGGCAATTCTGCATCGGCTGAGTGCGCATCCCGGAACTGGGCTTTCCCACGTAATTCTTTGGCAGCGACTGAACCTGGCCATGCTGCGATCAACCCAGAGGCAGAGGAAACGCCGTCTCTGTCTACTGACCACTAACCACTGACTACTGCTTTTCTGGGCGGTCGGGCGCAAGCGCCCTCCCTTGTGGGGGGGGGGGGG
>JAPPKT010000265.1 GCA_028819675.1 Caldilineaceae bacterium
TAAAGAAAAGGCAGAGCGGACGCGACTTTGTTCAATCCTCAAAACGCGGCAGGACTTCCTGGATGAAAAGCTCCGTACCTGCCGTTTCCGGGAAATCAGCAATACGGATCTGGAACATCGTTACCCCCAGATCGACAAACGCCTGCAATTGCGCCGCCACTTGGTCCGGTGTGCCCACGAGGGCGCCTCTGCCCCCCAGCGCGTAGGGTGACGCCTCGCCCTGCTGGCGGGCCGCGTCCTCCGAAACATGGACCGCGATCGGGGGCAATGCACTCGTCTTGCGTATCTCGTCATAGTCTCGGCCCACTGCCTCGCAGTGTTCACGCAACACACGCAACTTGTGTGCGTAAATCTCAGGTGTCCCGCCCGGCAGATTCCACCAGTCCGCGTGCTTGGCCACCACCCGCAGCGTCAACTGCTCGCCGCCGCCGCCGACCATCACCGGCGGCAGCGGATCAGGCTGAGGATGGCAGTAGGCAGTGTCGATGCGGTAGTAGCGCCCTTCGTAACTGGCAGGTGATTCCGTCCACAAGAGTCTGACGATCTCGATCGTCTCTTCCAACTGGCGAATCCGGGCTGCCGGTCTGGGGAACGGCCAGTTATAGGCATCGTACTCCTCCTCCAACCAGCCGGCACCAATCCCAAAAATGTGGCGCCCGCCCGTAAGCCACTGGATCGAGGCAGCCATTTTGGCCATCAACGCCGGGTTGCGATAGGACTGGCAAAAGACCAGACTGCCCCAGTCATAGCTCGGATAGAGGGCAGAGAAATAGGCCAGTGTCGTCGCCACTTCGGTGGCAGGCGTATCTCTCGGCACAAAGGTCCCCCATGGATGTACATGATCGTCCACCCAAACCGATGTCAAATGGCCGTCCATCAACTGAAGGTGTGTATGCATCTGCTTCAGAAAAGTGTTGGCATCGGCTCCGTCCGTCGGGAAGGATGGTGCATGCCAACCAAATTCTACTGATTGCATTACGTTGGCTCCTTATATCGAGTCGGCCGCTCGTCAGTCGTCTGCTGTTTCTGAGGAAAACAGCCCAGCGGCAATAATGTGTCCCTGGCAGTCCACTTTCAACAGCGAGGAGTATCGATAAACTGGATGCTGGTCTGCCGGTAAGTTCGGAGAGAATTGACCATGCAAGTATAGCCGTCCCTGACACCGGTCGCAACTGGCTTGCCATCGTGACCTTTGTTGCTCGTCCGCACCATTTTAAGGGAATCACCCCCTTTGTTTTCGATTTTTGTGGCGTGTTATACTCCCTACGTAGTGTCGCCCGGCGCGCCATCTATCTGCCTTTGAACGCAATGTGAACACCACCAACCGTTTACTTCCCCGCACTCAGTGGACATTCCCGCGGCCGGCCCTCCTCCTCTTGGTCGTCGTGCTGGTCGCAGCCTGCGAACCCTCACCGACAGTGAATGTTCTCGGCTACATGCTCGAGCAGCGCCTGGGAGGCCCGGTTGAACCCGACCCGTCCGTCGCCAGGGGCAGCCTGTCCGGTCAGGTGCTGCACGCAGGTGAGCCCGTGGCAGGCGCCTCCGTAATCGTCGCCACGCGTACCGGCACGCCCTTTACCGCACGCACCGACGAGTCAGGCCACTATCATATTGAAAACATCCCTATAGGCAGGTATGTGCCGGCGGCTGTAGCTCCCGAATTCGAGGAAACCGCCCTCAGCGGCGCATTCGACCTCCCCTATCCAATCACAGTGCAGGCAGCCCAGACGACCCGGGTACCCGCACTCGTCCTGCGCCGTCACCGGCCTCGCCCATTGCCCGCCCCCTTGCCCGAGGCCGCAGATCTCTGGTCGAGCGAACCGGTCACGAAGACGGCTCCATTTCCCGCGGGGGCAATCGCCTGGGAACGCGCCTACGCTTTCACACGCGCAGGTGCTCGAATCATTTCTCTTCGGCTCTACCGACCCTTCCCCGATTCCGGCGCGAAGCTCCCTCTGCTATTCGGTCTTTTCCCCGGCTGGGTCGACGATTGGGCGCCGGTAAACGTGGCCCTGGCTGACGCCGGCTATACGGTGCTTGCGCTGTCCCCGTCCGGCGCGTGGGGATTGGATGTGGCCGCCCACGCCGAGGACGCCCGCCTCGCACTGGCGCTGGCCCGCGGCGGTCACTTGGGCGTCGATCTGGCCGACGTGCCGGCCGTGGCCCTTGGGGGCAGCTTCAGCAGCGCTATGGTCAACCGGTTACTGCGGGATGAGCGCGATCAGTTCGCCGCCTGGCTGACCCTGGGAGGTGTCAGCAACGCCTTCACCGGCAGCGCAGACTTCTATGCCAAACGCCTGACCTTTCCCGAAAGATTCCAATACCTGATCCCTGCAATGGGCCCGGCAAATCTCTATCCCCTACCCTTTCTTTACTTCTCGCCGGTCTACACCGCCTCCCAACTGCCGCCGACAATGATCATTCACACCGATGTCGACCGCATCATTCCAATTTCCCAGGCATACGAGTTGGAAGAGGCGCTGCGGGACGCGGGCGTATATGTCGAGGTCCTGTACTATGAAGACGTGAGCCACTATCTCCAAATTGGCGAGAACATGACCGAGTCCGGCGAAGAGATGTTCTGGCAGGTGCTCGAATTCCTGGAATCCCAAACCGGGATCATTGAGGAGTGAGGCGTAAAGAACGCCTTCAGTTCTTCCTCTTCGGCATTACTGCGAACTGTGGAATCTGTCGCGAATGAACTATAGTAGCTCTAGATAATCCACAATGCCTGACCGATCTTGAATTGGGAACCGCCCGTTCCCTACCGGCGCCGATAAGGGCAATCCGGAATACGTGCCATCAATGGATTCGCCCCCGATTGCTGTCATCGGCGACCCGCCCATGTGGGCGCCCGGCATCAGAGACTGGATCGAATTGGAGGATCCGATGAGCGTTAAGACAGCTGTTTCAGTGAGTGACCGCGACTACCAGGCACTGACCTCCGGCGTAGCCCTCCTGCCCCGGCC
>JAPPKT010000386.1 GCA_028819675.1 Caldilineaceae bacterium
TTTTTTGGGGGGGGGGGGCATTTGGGCCCCCCCTTTGTGGGGGGGCCCCCCCCCCCCAACGCCCCCTCTCCTTTACACCAGCCCGCGCCGCCTTCGAGCCGCGATGCCGGCACCGTCTCCATGCCACCTGTCGCTCACCCACCTCGTGCCGCGCCTCCTCCGCTGTCCCTATGCCGCCGGTCGCTCACCCGCGCCATGCCGCCAAACCGGCCCCCTCCCACACGCACCGGTAGGGGCAGGCCTTGTGCCTGCCCAGTGCCCCGCCAAGAACTGGACTACAATACCGCCCACCGCCGCGCATTCCCCGCCTGACCTTTTCGGCCCCGAATCTAAGATGCACGAGTTCCCAGGAGTGCATCCCGTACCGTCGTCTCCTTGCAGCCCGCCCATTCATCTCGCGCAGAAATATTCATTCGACAGACAACAACCGGTCGCTGGCCATCCTGAAAATCCCATTCAATCCTGAAAATCCTGATTCAGACAACGACCACCCAAATAATCTGGGATGCACCCGCACGTAGAACATGCTTGACCCCCTATTCCAGATTGTATACACTTCCGTAGAAACTCAGCCTACCAATACAATGTCACTGCAAATCGCCTGGCAGGAAGCGCCCGTATATCCAGCTCTCATCAAGGGCCCCGCCGTCGGTGTAATTGACGGCCAGCTGCTGGTCGCAGGGGGCATGTCCTATCCTTGGCGCGAAGTCGAGTACGGATTCGGCGCGTCAATCCAGGACGAAGCCCTCGACCGGCGGGACGAGTCGGCCCAAATCGGCGAATGGTACCCCCTGCCCCCAATACCCATCGGCCCCGGCTGGACCTCAGGCGCCGCAGTCGCCGGCGGCCTTGCCGTTGTCGGCGGACGACGCCGCGCCGTGGGCAACCGCGCCACCGCAGACGTCTGGTTCCTCGACGTCCGGGCTGGCGCCACCGCCTGGGAAAAACTCCCCGACCGCCCCTCCCCCGCCATGGTCGCCACCACCTTCGCCCACGGTGATCACCTCTACACCGCCTTCGGCACCGACTGGCACCCCCACGAACACGCCACTGGCGACCCCAACATCTACCGGCTCGACGTCCGGCGCCGTGGCAGTTGGGAGATAGCAGCCCAATTCCCCGGCGAACCGCGCTGGATGTGCGGCATGGGCATCTGCCGCAACAAACTCTACGTAGTCGGCGGCCACGACATCCCGATAGGCGGTGTGGTCGAACCCAAGCCGCACAATGCTCTACGAATCTTTCCTGAAGGCGAAGCAACGGCTGACAGGATCAGTCATGTCGTCTTCAGCGAACTGTGGGAATGCGACCTGCCTTCAGGAACGTGGCAGGAGTTGCCCCGCCCGCCGCGGGCCTTCGTCGCCGACGCCTTCACCGTGGAGGACCGCTGGATCGTACTGACCGGCGGCCAGACCTGGGTCGTCTCCCCGGACGGCAGCTCCGTCCACATCATGGGACACGTCCCGGATTTGGACTTCGTCTGCCACGCCCACGAAGTCTGGGCCTATGACACCCACGAAGCAAGCTGGGCGACTCTCGACCCGCTCCCCTACGGCATCGCCTCGCACCGCGTCGCCGTCTGGCAGAACCGCGCCTTCCTCGTCGGCAACGAGACGAGAGACAGTATTCGCGGGAACACCTACGGGACAGTCTTTGCGGGACGAATAAGAACCGACTGACGGATTCTAAAGGACGCCATTTGGCTATAGTAAAGGGCTGAAAGACTATGCAAACAATGACAGTTGCAGACGGAACGAAAGTCACGATGTCCGGCCACGAGCTTGTCTTCGGCCACAACATCTTTACACCCCGTGAAGCAAACCACATCGCAGACGACTTGTCTGCCCTGCGCGCCAGGATCGAAGAGGACGGCTATCTCCTGATCCGCGATTTCTACGACCGCGACGAGATCATGGCCGCCCGCGCAGACATACTTTCCTACCTGTCTGCTCAGGGTCTGCTGGAACCCGGCGCCCCACCTGAAGAAGGTGTGATCGGCCCTGAAAACGAAGCCGCAGCCATTCGCAATGAAGATGTAGTAAACATGCACGCCTACCTGCGCGTCGTCAACTCCCAACGCATCATGGCCTTCTTTGAAAGCTTCCTTGGCGGCCCGGCCCTGACCCTCGATCACAAATGGCCCCGCGCCGTCAGACGCGGCCACAGCACCGGCGCACACTACGACGTCGTCTTCATGGGCGCCGGCACCAAGAAACTCTACACCGTCTGGACCCCACTCGACGACCTGTCGCTCGACATGGGCCCCCTCGCCTTCTGCCCCGGGTCCAACAAGCTCGACCCCCTGCGCCGCACCTACGGGGCAGCCGACGCCCACAACGATATGACCGAAGGCCACCTCAGCCGCAACCCCCTGGAACTGATAGATATACTCGGCGTCAGATGGTCGTCCACGCCCTTCCACGCCGGCGATGTCATAATCTTCGGCATGTACTTCCTGCACGGCTCCCTCGACAACGTCTCCAACCGCTATCGCCTCAGCACCGACAACCGCTACCAGCTCGCCTCCGAACCCGTCGACGAACGCCACATGGGCCCCCACCCCGACCAGATTCCCAAGGCCGAAAACCGCAAGACCATGGCCGAAATGCGCGAAAAATGGGGCATCTGAACCCGAAGTCCTGGGCTACACCTACGCCTCTCATAAGGATTCCATTCCGCCATGACACTTCCCGAGCCCAAGAGCCGCACCGAGCAACTCGACATTCAGCAGAAGACCGATGCCATCCTAAGCGGTAGCCGGCCCGTAGACAAGGACTACCCCTACATTCCACCAGACTACAAGGTCCACTTCCCACACATCGGCACGGACCGGCAACTGTTTCTCGATAACTTCATTCTCGATCACCTCGACGGAGTCAGGAGAGAGCTGTGCACGCCGCAGAAGGCCCCCAAACCTCTCCTCTCCTTTACCGACCTTCCATGGGAGCGGGTACAGTTCAACCCCGG
>JAPPKT010000444.1 GCA_028819675.1 Caldilineaceae bacterium
CATAGCCGTGAGCAGCCAGCCCGTGCAGCGACTCCCAGAAGAAGGGACGTTCGGCAAAGTACTCCTCATCCGTGAGCGCTTCCAAACTGGGAAACACCCTTCGCCAAGCCCACTTATTGTATTCAAATAGCCTGCCTGTTGAATGAACAGACATCTGACTTATCCTTTCACAAGGAGATTGCAATTCGCGCTCAGATGCGGCTTTCCCGCACTGTCGCTATTACCCATATATGAGTGAGTCGGTGGGGCATGGGGCTTGCATGGCCTGCCTCATTCCCACATGGCCGGCGCGCACAGCAACCACGCAGAGTGTATAGCACGCACACGCTGAATTGTCAACCTTCTCTGCAAGATCCGGGGCTGTTCTTTTGCCAAGCGCTTTCCTTTTCGGCGCCCGCACCAAGGTGCCAAGTACCGACTGACCGTTGCGAAATCGAAAGAAGACGACTGTCGTCTTCAGGTTACCTGCGGTGAAGAGGAGGCAGCTGTCGGGAGTGAGTTACGCGAGGCAGCCGGTACTATACCCCCTATGCGGCTCGGTTCCGTCTTCCGACTCAATCCTGCTGACTTCCGGATATCGTTCTCCTCCGGGCTTCAGGGCTGTGTCAATCACAAATGCCATCTGAAAAAAGTATGCGCCCCGCCATTCAACCACCTTCCCGTCAAACCAAGGCTTCCAGTCCCACGATTACCCGCCCATGGCAAAATAGGCAAAGTCAAGAGGCTCGGTCGGATATCCCAACTGTGCCAGCACAGGTGTCATCTGGCTCCGGTGCTCTGTACCGTGATTTACGACATGGCGCAATACGTCTTCCAGTGAAATGCTGAACCCCTCACTAGAATCACTCCGATACTGGACCGAACTCGCTAACGCATTCGGTGTCAGCGAACTGAGATAATCTTGCCACGCTTCCCACAATGGTTCCCAGGAATCGTGTAAGGCTGTAAACGTCGGGAACTGCCCTGCTGTCGCCGGACGCGGCGAGATCGCATCCCGCGATCGGAGTAGCCAGTTCCGCTCAGAACTGAATCCGTGGACTGCCAGGCCATGAAGGGAGTGCCAGAAGAAGGGGCGTTCAGCGAAATACTCCTCTTCCGGAAGCGCCTCCAAACTCAGAAAAACTCGGTTCCAGGCCCACCTGTTGAAGGCAAACAACCTTTCTGCAGACTGAATTGACATTGACGTAGTCCTCTCTAAATCCTGGTACCGAAAATCATGCGAATCTGTGCTTCCTTCTCTCCTGCGATGGCAAGTCTCGAGTTGGGCCGCAGCCCATGCATGCTGCTGCGTCCCACACTTATCCGAAATTCACAACGGCTCCATCTCCCCCGAGTATTCTAAGTCAGAAAAATAGGAAAAGCCGCCGTCTGTGCGAGTGCTTCTGTCAGTCCTGATGCCAGACACTGCCCGTCCGCGGCAACTCCACCAGCGGCTCAGAAGCCGCCTCAACGCGCCTCACCCGCAGAAAACTGACCGCCCGGTCCAACACGCTCTCAGGCGAAAGAAGGCTGGTGTCGATGACCAGGTCCGCATGGGTCCGCGCATGCGCCAGCCGTTCCAATTCGGTTAGGCGCCAAGGCTCGTCCCAACTGACGTCAGGACGCCGCTCACCTTGGGCCGCCAGATCCGCATCTAGAAATATCAGCCAGTTTGGCGGCCGGATACGCTGCCACATGTCAGGCACCTGGCTGTGCTCCTGGGCAACGGGGCGGGCATTGTAGCCCATCCGCCTCAAACCGGCCACAAGTGTCGATTTGCCGGCCGCGCTAACACCTACAATTTTGACAAGGTCCAAATTCACTTGTACCGCCCCCATTGGCGGTCGGTATGAGCCGCAATACATCCTGCAAGGCCCGGGATACCCTAAACGGGCAGAGAAATCTCCATCCTGCGGATCTTCTGCTCCCACTGATGCGAACCAACCCTGATCACAAGGACAGTCGAGTCGTCTCTTGGCCGTCCGTTATCCAGTTCAAGCGCCGCTTCCAGGACGCGATCGGCTATCCCCTTTGCGGTATTCTCTCCCACACCAACATCTCTGCTCTTCTCGCTTCCTTCGTTCAAACAGGCCGCACCCGCAACATCCATCGCGCCGCCGCTTCGGTGCCCGGCGCTCCAAATCCCATCGGTAAATACAACCGCCGTCAAACCAGGCTCGAGCGGAAGTTCTACGATATTTGGTTTCGTATTGCGGTAAATCCCAATAGCGTCGCACTCTTCGTCCAACCACTCCGTCCCGCCATCCCTCTGTACCAAAACGGGACAACGACTGTTACGGCTGAGTACCAGCGTCTCCGTAACCAGGTCAACGCTCGCAATGACCAGCTCCGCGCTGACCTTTCCCCCCCGATTCGTCCGCAAATAATCGTGCGTCGCACGCGCAACCGCCCCGTCCCGCACCCCCTCGGCAATCAGGCTCATCGCCTTCCGCGCCACTACATTGCTGATCGCCTTCGCGCTGCGTCCACTTCGCTGACCGTCAGAGACCACGATACTGATCCCGCCGTGAGGACGCTCCACGACCTCAACCGTGTCCCCACTCTCGCTGGACGCGTACTTTGACACCTTGGCAACCGCGATTTGTATCTCAATTCGGTTCATCTTTCGGCGCGGCCTCCCAATGGAAGGGCGGTTCTTCAACGTCCGCTTTCTCTAAGGCAATTCGTGTCGATGAGTGACATGTGCAACGCCATCAGGTCCGCCCGTTGAAGTGACAATGCTGTCTCCCCATGTGCCCGCCATAAAAGCACAGCAACCGTCATATGTCAATCGAGAAGGCAAGAAGCGTGCATCCCAATATTGGGGGAAAGCTTGCCTGTCCCTCATGTAGCAACGGAGCCATATCCAGTCCGCGATCAACTCCGAGGCAGACCAAACGCCGTCTCTGACTACTAACTATTGACTACTGACTACTAACTGCTGCAGTTCTGGGCGGTCGGGCCTATTCGGCCCTCCCTTGT
>JAPPKT010000434.1 GCA_028819675.1 Caldilineaceae bacterium
CCGCTTTCAGTGCGGCGCGGTGGGATCGATGATCAGCAGTTTCGGGTCCGGGGGCCACAGCGAACAGTTGACGGCCTATGGCAACGGCTACTCGGTCTTCATCGATTCGACCAGCCGGGGCAACGGGAGGATCATGCGGGGCGGGCAGGTGATCGAGACGCTCGATGCGGTGGACAGTTCGGCGGTGCAGATTCGTCATTTTATTGACTGTATCAAGGATGACAGAGAGCCGCTGACATCGGGACGAGTAGCGGTGCGCATCGCTCGTTTCATTTGGGGTATCATGGACTCGGCCGGCATGGGGATTCCGCCCTTGCCTGAAGGCGAACCGGGCTGGCTTCTGTGGTGTATGTGCGGCGACAAGGTCATTTCCAACGTGGAACGATGTCCGCGCTGCGGGCAGGAGTGGGACGGTTGGTCGCTTCCGGTTGAGACGATAAGAAAGACTTAGTTCGGGCCTACATACTGTGCCACCGCCCCCTGTGCGGCGACGACAATCCATGACAATCCAAAGGCGTCTTCCATGAACGGAGAGTACCGCGCCGGCGTCATCGGGCTTGGGCGCATGGGCGCGAGCATCGATGACGAGATGGCCGGCCACCCGGTGTTTCTGGTGCCTTACAGCCATGCGGCGGTGTTCGCGCACGAGCCGAGAATACGGCTGGTGGCCGGGGCCGCGCCAAGCGAGGAAAGCCGCGCCCGGTTCCAGGAGCGATACGGCGACGTGCGTACCTACGCCGATTACAATGAGATGCTGGAAGAGGAGAGCCTCGACATCGTGGGCGTGGCGACTCATGCCCCGCTGCACGCCGATGCGACGGTGGCGGCGGCGGCGGCCGGCGTCAAGGGGATCCTGGTCACGAAGCCGATGGCGATCTCGCTGGCGGAGTGCGACCGCATGATGGATGCCTGCCGGCGGCACGGGACCAAGTTAACGATCGGACACGGGCGCCGCTGGATGGAACATTACCGTTACGCGCGTAAATTGATCGCCGAGGGCGCGGTGGGCGAAGTGCGGGAGGCGACTGCGTACTGCACGCACGGGCTGGTGCACAATGTCACGCACCTGTTCGACATATTGCTGATGCTGCTGGACGAGCCGATGGCGTGGATGGCCGGCTATCTGGAAGAGGAGTTCGATCCGCCCGACACGCTGACCCACCGCATGGATGCCAGCGGGGGCGGTATTGGCCGGACGAGAAGCGGGGCGGCGGTCCACTTTGCGGGGGCGCATGACAAGATTTTGGGGCTGGATATTGATATTGTCGGCACGGACGGCGTGCTTCGCTGTCTCTACAATGGCCTGGGCCTGGAGCTGTGGGAAAATGATCCCGATGACCCCTACACGCGGCTCAGAAAGGCGGAGATTGACCCGCCGCAGGAGACGAAAAGCCAGACGACAGGGGCCATCAAGGACCTGATCCAGGCCATCGAGACGGACGGCGAGACCTGCTCTACCGGTGAGGACGGCCGCGCGGCGCTGGAAATGTGTATTGCGATTCACGAATCACAGCGGCTGGGCAACCAGCGGATCGACTTTCCGGTGCGGAACCGTGAGTTGTCGGTGTGGTGCCGCTGAGGTTCGTTGAATCGGTTGAGCACCCAGTTTACTGCAGTTTAGTTGGGACTATGGGCCTGGCACATCCAAAGGCACATACAGAAGTTGGAGCGATCAGATGGCTGTACGAGAGGTACTGCTACTTGGACACCCTAAGCTGTACGAGGTGTGCGAACCGGTGCGGCGGGATGAGGTTGAAAGCCTGGAGCCGGCCATCCAGGACCTGCATGACACGCTGTTTGATTTTCGCCGAAAGTATGGTGTCGGCCGTGCGATCGCGGCGCCCCAGATCGGGGTTATGAAGCGGCTTGTCTACATGTATATTACCTCGCCGACGGTCTTTTTCAATCCGGTCCTCGACCAGCAGAGTGAAGAGATGTTCACGATGTGGGACGACTGCATGTGTTTTCCGGACCTTGTGGTCAAGGTGAGGCGGCACAAGCGGTGCCGGATCACGTTTCTTGACCGGGCATGGCAGGAGCAGACGATGCTGCTGGAAGATGATCTGTCGGAGCTGCTGCAGCATGAGTGCGATCATCTGGACGGCGTGCTGGCGGTGTCGCGGGCGATAGACGCTGAGTCTTTTGCGCTGCGGAGCCAGATGGAGTTTCTGGACTGAGATCAGAGTACTGTGCTTAAGCGGACCGGCCCCCTTGAACGGACGGCGCCTAAGCGGGCCCGACCTCTACTTGCCCACCTGATTCAGTAGTACAGCCGAATATCGCTCGGGAAGATCTTGCACTGGCGGCCGACGGACCCAAAGCGGCCCTATGACGTTGAGAGCGGGTGGGCCTCACGCGCAGGAGCAGAAGGCGCGCGCCGGTCTGCATTGAAGGCGCGTTGGTGTTAGACTGTCATAAGGCTCGATTTCAGCGACTTTGGTTGAGAATCAGGATTCGAACCGAATCCACACCGGAGTTTGCGCGTGGGATAAGAACCGGTTTCAGATTGCAAACAGTTTCAGCTGGACAGAGGTCTAACATTTCATTGTCAAGAGTCACAGGAGGCGGTAATGTCGGACGGCGCGTCACTGAAGCAGCGCATACGCAGCGGGGAGATCGTGATCGGCGTGTCGGCCCCCTTCAACGCCACGAAGAGTCAACTTGAAGAGATCCTGAGCAAGGACAGTTACGACTTCCTTTCGGTGGACAGCCAGCACTCACCCTACAACGAAGAGCGGGTGGTGGAGATTTGCGGGATGGCCGCGGAACTGGGCGTCCCTGTGCAGTTTCGCATCAAGCACACGCGGCACGCCTACCTGATCGGCAACATTCTCGACCTTGGCCCGCTCGGCATCGAGATTCCGATCGTGGAGGAGGAGGCGACGGTGGACGAAGCGATCGAAGCCTTCTACTATCCCCAGGTCGGCAGGAGGAGCTGGGGCGGCGCGGCGCG
>JAPPKT010000412.1 GCA_028819675.1 Caldilineaceae bacterium
GAAACCAGTTGTAGAGGTCCAATTGGGGGCGATTGGGCAAGGGTTTGGCCTCCAGAATACCGTTATTCCATTCGTAACTAACGTCGAAATCGGGGTAGGGGTTTTCGTACCACCTTTCGAAGTACTCTTCTTTGGTTACACGACGCCCTTCATCGGGGGCAGGGCCGCCGAGGCGATAGGGTTCTTCTAGCAGCGATCCGTTTCGGCTCTTGACCGGCCCGACATTCCGGATCTCTCGTTCTTGTGGCTGGAGAATCTCTCTTGATCGCATATTCTCTCCTGATGCGCCGGAACAGTTACCGGTGCCGTCCAAAGGGGTTCTGTGGTGTCTGGCAGCGGAAATCGGTACAAGGCTCGAGAGGCTTCACTGGACGTATTCTAACACGGGGGGAGTCGCAAGAGCCAACGGATTAGCCGGGCTGGGGAGACTGATATTGGGTATTTTTTCGCGTAAATACGGGTTAGCCGACCCGTAAAGGGTAGGTAGAGTTGGGCACTCACAAGGGGTGCCCCTACGGGGGGACGGGGAGCGCGTCTTGGGGCCGGCGGGCTTGGGCTCCCACAAGGGGTGCCCCTACGGGGGGGGCGGGGGGCGCGTCTTGGGGCCGGCGGGCTTGGGCACCCACAAGGGGTGCCCCTACGGGGGAGGGCGGGGGGCGCGGGAGGGTGCCGGGAAATGGAGGCGGCTTCGGCACTACCTAAGGGAAGGGAATGTTTAGGCCCATTTGGGATGTGAGAGTCGATTTGGCCGGCTTTACTCATTGTGGATTTCGTAGTAGGTTTCGGGCACGAGGGTTGACTCCAGGAGTCGAGGCAGAAATGTAGATTTTTGGAGGAGAGACAGGATGAAGGCTGCGATAATGTATGAGGCGCATGCGCCAGTGCAGGTGAAGGATGTCGAGCTGGAGGAGCCAGCGTTTGGGGAGGTGTTGTTGGATATTGTGGGGGCCGGTGTCTGCCACAGCGACTACCATTACGTAACGGACCACCGGACGCCGCGGCGGCTGCCGTGGCTGCTGGGACACGAGGGGGCCGGCGTGGTGCGTGCGGTGGGGGAAGGTGTGCGCGACTTTGCGCCGGGGGACAAGATTATCCTTTCTCTGGATGCGATGTGCGGGAGTTGCCGGAACTGTACGAATGGGCGGCCGGCGCTGTGTGAGACGCACCGGATGGAGGAGATGAGCCGGTACAGGCAGGATGGAGAGCCGATCTATCATATACGGCCGACTTTCGTGGAGCAGACGCTGGCGCTGGCGGACGCTTGTGTAAAGGTGCCGGACGACACGCAGCTGGAGCAGGCGTGTTTGATCAGCTGCGGTGTGATCACGGGGATCGGTGCGGTGGTGAACCGGGCGCAGGTGGAGACAGGGGCGTCGATGGCGGTTTTTGGCTGCGGCGGTGTGGGTCTGAACGTGATCCAGGGCGGTGTGCTGGCGTCGGCGGGGAAGATCATTGCAGTGGATACGGTGGACTACAAGCTGGAGCTAGCGGAGCAGATGGGGGCGACGCACTTCGTAAACAGCGCCAAGGAGGACCCCGTACAGCGGATCATCGAGATCACGGGCGGGGGCGCGGATTATGCGTTTGAGGTGGTTGGCTTTCCGGCGATTGTGCGGCAGGCGATCGATTCAGTGCGGATGACGGGCACGGCGGTTGTGGTGGGTGTTCAGCCGACGGGGCAGGATGTTTCGGTGGAAGGCTGGCATCTGCTGGAGGACAGGACGTTGATGGGCGCCTTTCACGGTGCGGCGCGACCGCGTGTCGATTTTCTGTGGATTCTGGACTTGTACAAGCAGGGAAAAATCAAGCTGGATGAACTGATTTCGCGTTACCGGCCGCTGGATGAGATCAACGAGGCTTTTGCGGACATGAAGGCGGGCAAGGTGGCGCGTTCGGTGCTCGTCTTTGATTGAGTGGAAGCCGACGCCGTCGCCAGAGAGAGAACAGAGTCTGTATGAAACGTATGTAAGTTCATGCGCGGATGGTCTAATCGTCCGCGCATTAGCGTTTTCCCCGTTTGAACACGCCTCAGTGAGAGCTTTTTCGTCAGCTGCTCGATCTGCTACGGTTTTCTTTTCTCGATTCAACAAGCCTTGCCCGACCTGAAGTGCGTCAGAGTTGAAGACGCGCGAAATGCGTGTTGCGCAGTTCGCATTGCGTATTGCGGAAAGCCAGACATGGAAGGTGCGATTCCGGCACATTATCCGCAAGCAAGGTCTATGTGTCACAAGGGAAGTGCATTCCGAGTCGTTGACGGTTGACCGACCTGGAATTGGCCAGCCAGTATTGATGTCAGTCGATGAAGGGCGCAGAGTTTTGCGGAGATTCCACAAGTAACATCGAGGGCACCTACAAGGGGTGCCCCTACGGGGGGTTTTGGCAGGTTAGCGGTTTTGAGGGATGCGGGCGTGGGCACCCAAAAGGGGTGCCCCTACAGGGGATTTAGGAAAGAGGTGCCCCCTTGCTTACTGAATGGAGTGTAGGTGCCATAGTTACACGCATCACAGGGCAAGGGGACATAATGCTCCATCCAGTACGTCCTTTGAACGCGTAACTATGGCTTGGCTATTATGACACATCTGTCGAAATAAAGAAAACGGGTGTTTCGCCGAAATGCAATCTGTGCAATTGGCAGACTGCATGGTGACAGGGGTGGCTTTTGACATGGGTCAACAAGGTTGGTTTCTGTTCGAAAACCGCCGGGGCTCGTGCCTTATGGGAGGCGAAGGAAGTATGGTCTGCGGTGGTGAGGCATGTGAGAGGAGAAGGGCTCAGAAAAGGAGGTCGGGACGGTAGGTGGAATAGCAGGCTGGGTCTCAGATTGATCCAAAGCGGCAGAAGGAGCCCCCCTGCGTTCCTGTTGGAGAGCAGCTGCCATAGGTGCACATCAAACAGGGCAAGGGGGCCAGG
>JAPPKT010000407.1 GCA_028819675.1 Caldilineaceae bacterium
CGCGCAGGAAGAGATCGACCGAGCCTTTGACGCCAAAGGTCCTGATGTAGAGGTGTTGAGCCCAGTGGCCGCCGGGCCATGCGTTCTTGGCTCCGATCAGGACTGGCGTGACACCGGCATGCTGAAACGTATGGCAAGCGTCGGTGAAGGCGCTCCAGGTGGTCAGGGTAGCGGGATCGACGCCGTGCTCGTCGAGAATGCCAGCGTTGTAGTACATGAGGTTGGCGACGGTCATGGCCCATGGCGCGCCCCAGTAACGGCCCTTGTAGAGGACCGAATCGAGGGCGTCGGGGTAGATGGCTCCCTTGCTCTCCTCGACCACGTCGGTCAGGTCCAGGAGCTGGTCGGCCTCAATGAAGGCGGAAAGCGCTCCGGGGCCGGCGTCGGTCTGCAGGAAATCGGGCACAGCGCCACCGGCAAAGGCGGTCTTGGTGGCCTGCTCGTAGGCCAGGCCGGAGAAACCGCTGTGGGTGACGTGGATGCCTGGGTTGGCGCTGTTGAAGCTTTCGACAATTTCGTCCATCGCGCCCAACCAGGGAACGGTAGCCATCTCGGTCCACATTTCAAGTTCGGCAACCATCTCCTCCGGTGCGTCGGATGCCATATCGGAGGAGTCGGCAGGAGCCGCAACCGGCTGGCAGGCTGCCAGCAGGCCGACACCGGCCGCGCCCGTGGCGGCTTTCAGGAAGCTTCGTCTGCTCAGGTCTTTCATCTCTACCTCCAGAGTCGTGGGTGTGGGTCGGATCACGCGTATTGCAGGCTTAACCGAGGCGAGATCCAGGCAGGTTCTGGACGGTGATCGTCCTCAGCGCTCCAGTCGGCCCAAATGCCGCCAGGCGGCGCATCCATGGGCGCATATAATGAAATGCCAACGGGCAATATGTCAGCTAAGGAAAGGACCGACCCGAGCACTCCACTCTTTTTGGTAATGGTGAGAACGGTTGAATCTGTGAACGTGCCGCTTACATGAACAGGACCAACAGAGTTGGGGAGACGGGGGCGAATCGCCCCCGATCCCAGATTCAATTCGTGTTTGCGGCGCGAGGCTAGTTGTACTTGTCGATGATTCGCTGTACTTCGGCTTCGGCGGCGGCCATGAGTACGCCCAGGTCCTCATCGGTATGCACGGCCAGGTCCCACAACTCGTACATGGATTGCTGGGCCTCCTGTGCGCCTTTGAATAAGGCCCAGAAGCGCGTGTTGGTGGCGTAGGCGGGCATTTCCCCGGCGATTTCCATGAACTCCTTGCCAGCGATCGCATCGAGCCAGCGCTGGTCGGCGAAGTGACTCTTGGTGAAGGGGAAGTAGCCGGTCTCGAGGCAGAATTCGAGATAGGGATCCCCGAGCGCCCACCACTCGGAGAACTCGTAGGCGGCGGCTTCGCGATTCTTGTCGTCCTGGACAGGCATCCACAGCTCTTTGTCGTACCAGGGGGTTGCGGTAATTTGATGCACGGGATGGCTGGGTGTGTAAAGGGCGCCAAGCCCACCTTCTCCGATCTGCTTTTCGAAGTCGAGCAGACCCCAGTTGCCGACTTCCTGGAATACGACTTTGCCGGAAACGAGGCCCTTTTCGGGCGGCTTCTCGGTGGCAGCCCCGCTGGCATAGGCGTCGCGCAAGTATTGGAGGGAATCGCGGACACCGTCGTTGTTGATAGTGGCTTTTGTGCGAGTTTCGTCAACGTAGAGCTGGCCGGCGGTCCAGGGCAGGTATTCCTGGATGGCGAAGTGCTGCCAGTAGGCGACACCCCAGATGTCGACCTCGTTAGGGTCGAAACCATCTTCATCCGGGCGCTTGCCATTAACATCGCGGGTAACTGCGACACCCCATTCGATGAGTTCATCCCAGGTCCAATCCTTAGGCGGCGGATCCATGCCTGACCCTTCCAGGGCGGCGACGTTGTAGGCGAAGAGAACAACGACCTGCTCGTAGGGCATGCCCCAGAAGTAGCCGCCGACGGTCGGCGGGGCGTAGATTGCTTCGATACCATCGACAAAGTCGTCGAAGTCGACCCCGGCGGCCTCCATGTACTCCTGCTGGTTGACGATGAGGCCCTCGTCAATGGCCTGGATGACAGAGGTGTAGCCGGCCCAGAACAGATCGGGCGCCGTGCCGGCGGCGAGGTCAGCCTGCACACGGGACATCTCATAGCCAGTCTTGAGTTCCACCTGAACGTCCGTGCCCGGAACCATCGAGTCGTAGCGTTCGAGGATCAGTCGCTGGTTGCCGCCGAGCATGTTTGTATCCGGGTGCGGATAGGTATAGACGATCGAATAGCCTTCGGCGGCGGGCATATCGCCGTCGTTGGACTCGGCGCCTGGTGCGGCCGCCGGCCCGCAGGCGGCCAGGACGGCTCCGGCAGCTGTGGCGCCCGAAAAGGCGAGGAAGTCACGTCGGCTTACTCTGCGTCTGATCATGATGATCTCCTTTGGGTGACAAGCGAAAGAGGTCCGTTTGGTCAAGGATCGAAGTATACGCAGTCAGTTGCTGCCGTGGGGAGAACTGACAACAATATAGAATAGGGATTTGGCCGTGTCAAGTGCGCATTTTCCGTCGCAGTTGTGCGTGATCAGGATTTCATTGGACTGGCATCTGATGTTGTGAGATCGGGATGGGAAGGGTTGTTGGCGACGAAGCGTTTCATGTTATGTTGGGGACTTCTAGGACTTTTCGCGGTAGCTTGTCTTCTTCAGGACTGATGTTACAATCAGCCGATACCCACATTAATTTCCCTCCGCAGGTTGTCTACTTGCCCTGAGGCGGTAACAGCAGAGACCACACAGGAACAGACTTTTCCATGTCAGCTACAGTAGACCGGCCCGCCGATCCAGCAAGCGACCAAGTTGAGCCATCGGAAAGCAAGGAGTTTCAGACCCGAGAGGTGCTGACGATTGTATCGG
>JAPPKT010000249.1 GCA_028819675.1 Caldilineaceae bacterium
CGCACAAGGGAGGGCCGAATAGGCCCGACCGCCCAGAAATGCAGTAGTCAGTAGTTAGTGGGCTGGTGCGGACAGCGACGTCTGCACTGGGAGGTGGGGGAGCAGAGAACCGGTCTTGCCGCGAAGGGGCGCGGGGGCCGGTTTTTTTGTCCAGGGCGTACTGCTTTTTTCCGCGAAGGGACGCGAAGGACACCTTTTGGACCACTAAGGGCCACGATGTACACCTTGCTGCGGGCTGGTTGGGGAGGGGGTCGGAGTTTTCGATCTCCCGGAAATGGGAGATGGGTGGGGAAGGGGAGGCGGCTTACATAGGGGGTGGATGCCGGTATGTAGGGTGGGAGTCAGGATGTACTCCAGGGGCTGGGGCGGGCCGGCGAGGGGACGGAGGGCGGTCGAGCCAGATGCCACACCTTTCTTTACAGAATTCAGCGACACAACATGCGATGGAGGTTTGGACGGCGGGAGTTTGGGATAGGTCTATCTTCTGCGGTTTGTGAGAGTGCGATCGATTTTGAGCCCAAAGGGGTGTTCAGAATGATTCTGCAAGGCGGCTGTCAGGACCTTGGTGACGCGGCGATGCCGGAATGGAAGGGCCGGCAGAGCTGTTTGTTCAGATTTGACCCAGGTGCGCCGGTGATGGAGGCTGGTTTTGAGGACTATCTGGACGTTGTGTCCAACCTTGTGGGTACGGCGAATTTGGAGACGAGAGAGGCGTACATGGTGGTTGACGAGCGGATCGTTGAGCCGCTGATGCCGCAGGGCTGCGCCGGGGGGCAGGTGGAGGGTCGGAATTCAGGTAGAGAGCAGGTGTGGCATCAGTATGAACCGGGGCGGGGCTACTACTTTGACGGTACGATGCTGGAAAGGATGGCGGTGATCGTCATTGCGAACGTTTCGGGCTGCATCGTCTGTCCGGGTGCGTTTCACGGTGAGGCAGGAGAGGACGGGGAGGCACACGTGCTGGCGGCAAACCGGGGATACCTGCTCTCGCCTGAATGTGTGCGAGGGAGCGATGTTTTTCTGGATCGGAGCGTGCGGTCTTTTCTGCGGATTACGTTTGAAACTGCAGTAGTCAGTAGTCAGTTGTCAGTGGCTGAGGGGTGGGATGGGTTTGTTGGGGCGTTTCAGTTGGTTAGCCGGGGAGGTGGTAGATGATGTAGAGGGGTTGGGGGTTGTCGTGGACGATGAGGCGGCCGCCGGGGTACAAGGCCATGATTGTGTCGATTTCCTGCATGTAGGGGCCTTCGAGGAGGTATGTGACGGGGCCGGGGTCGAGTTTATGGAGGTCGAAGGCGCCGAATTCGCGGGAGCGGTCAGTGCCGCGGTTTTGGGCGTAGAGGAAGCGGATGGTCTCGTAGGTGAAGCTGCGCTGGCCGGAGTAGTAGTAGATGGTGCCCGGATCGTCGAAGGCGTTGGCGGCGTCGAGAGCCTCCAGATAGTATTGGGGGAATGTGAACTGAAAGGTCGAGCTCTGGGGTAGTTCGACGAAGTAGTATCTCAGATTCCAAAATCCGCCGAAAAGGAGGATTGCGGCGACGGTTGTAGTGGCGAGGGCGCGGCCCCATTTGCCGAAGTGGCGGCGGAGCGTGTCGAAGACGGATACGGCGCCGATGCCGGCCAGACCGAAGACCCAGGGAATGGCGACGATGGTGCGTCGCATGGCGCCACTGGAGGGTTCGGTCACGACGAGGGTGAGGAGTGCGAAGAAGAGGGCGAGGGCGGCGAAGAGATGGGGCGGGCTGCGCCATTTTTTTATGGACAGGAACAGGCCGAGGTAGGCGAGCAACGCGGTGCCAAGATCGAGTGCGCCCTTGCCCCCGGAACCGTCGACGGCGTCACGTCTGGGGTTTGAGAAGAGGTAGTTCAGCGCGTACCAGGCGCGCTGCGCCAGGAATTCCACACTTTCCCAAGTGCCGTCTGCGTCTGAGAATTCGCGGTAGTTTCCGACTGATCCGCCCAACATGCGGACGAAGTATTTGTCGGGAGAGTCGAGAATGAGGGAGACGACGGGCCAGGCGACGATCAGGGAGCCGGCGGCGAAGAGGGCCAGGGAGGTCAGTTTTCCTCGAAGCGGTTCTTTGTGCAGGAGCAGATAGTAGGCGAGCATGGCCGCTACGGCAGCCATGAAGAAGGGATAGGCGAAGTAGGTGTAGGGCACCAGTCCCAGGCAGGCGCCGGCCAGCAGCCAGGTCCAGCGCGATTTGGACCGCATGGCCCAGAGGAGTGCGGTTGCGGCTAGTGTCGCGACGAAGGCGAGGGAGATGAGCCCGAAGCCGAGGCGGCTGAAGTGGAGGTGCCAGTAGCTGAAGGTGAGGGTGGCGGCGCCGAAGAGGGCGATCCAGCGGCCGAAGCCCAATCGTAGCAGGAGATGGGCGGCGGGAATCGTGGCGATGCCGAAGAGGCCCATGGAGAGGCGGACGGAGAATCTGGAGACGTCGAGGAGCCAGATCAGGAGTGCGGTCAGGTAAAAGGGCCCGGTGGCCTGGCCCATTGCGGAGGTGGAGTAGGGCCCGATCCAGCCTTCCCGGAGGATGCGCAGGCCTTCGATTCCGGACCAGGCCTCGTCGCCGTGGAAGCCGGCGGGCATCTGTTCGAGGCGGTAAATGCGCAGGAATGCTGCGACGGCGGTGAGGAGGAGGAGTGCGAGCAGCTCCCAGCGGTTGCGGGAGGTCCAATCTTTGAGGAACTGCTGGGACCAGTGCCAGTTGGGGTGGGGGGTGAGCCAGACGAGGCCCTGGCGGGGCGCGATTTTGCGGGGGTCGGGAAGGCGCCGGCCGAGGCGGCTGATGAGGTTGGAGGCGCTTCGATGCGGGTGGGACGATTCGTAAAGCTGTGCGCCGCAGGCGTCACAGTACTGATGACCGCCGGGGTTGACTGTCCTGCACTGTGTACAGGTTG
>JAPPKT010000066.1 GCA_028819675.1 Caldilineaceae bacterium
TGATGAGAAGGTCGACGTCGGGCATGACATCTTTGAACTTGTCGAATGCCTCGCCGTGCACTTCGTCGGGTTCGTAGCCCAGGTATTCGAGCTGGATGCCTTCGGCGGCTGCGCCGTCATCGGAAGCGGCCGGGGACGCGACCGGTTGACAGGCGGCGAGGAGTGTTGCCCCGCCGATGGCGCCGGCGGTCAGTTGCAGGAATTCTCGTCTTTTCAAGGGCTTGGCGTTCACGGTGTTCTCCTCTCGGGATTTTGATGTAGGAAGTGTGCGAGGATGGCCGGTATTCTACAGTAGTTGAGTTTGGTTTGCAATCTCTATATTTTTGCGGGGAGGGGCTATCGTCTGAACTGTGATTAATGGGATTGGGAAGATGGGCTGTGATGAGGGCATCATTGGCATGGGTGTGCTCGTGTGAGCGTTGGACGAGCGTTTACGAGAGATCACGAGCGTCTTGCGAGAGATTGTGATGGGTCTTTTGCGGGTGCTGAACGTCTATGCACATATTGCCATTCACTCCCCCCTTGAGGTGATACAACATGACGAACCGTGAACCGGAATGCGTCGCACTGAAACGGCGCGGCGCGGCGCGAATCTATGAGCAGTTGGCTGGGAAGTCACGAGCAGAACAGTTGGCCTTCTGGCAGAAACGCAACCAAAGGATGCGGGAGCGGCAAGAGGCAAGGCTTCGAAACGATTCGCCACCTAAAACGCTTGCAGTACCTCCTGGGCTAGGATAGATCCTCGTACGTACCCAGTCAAAAGTCCGTGCCCGGGGGATCTGATCCTCGTGATCAAAGTCACTATCGACAGGGCGACATCTCAGTCCGTTGCCCAGTTGATCGCCGAACGATTCGAGCCGAAGCAGACCATCCTCTTCGACGGCAACGCCGGCTACCACAGCGAATTGCACAGTTCTATCGTACCTGAACCCCACAAAGCGCCTAGAGCGGTTCTGGGAGTCTTCTCCACTTCGTTCGGATACGACGCCGTCGTTGTCGCCGGCGTTCATGTTCTGGTAGGCGGGCTTCGCCCCACGGATTGGGACCAAAACCCCAGCCCCCGCCCTCACCCGGCCAGCGTCATCAGCAACGTCGGCGCGTTGTCGAAATACCACGAAGTCAGTGCCGTCCTCGCGTCATCGAGACTGTCGGAGGTCCCATAGGGGTAGAGCGGTATGGAGCGCTGGCTGTCTTCCAACCAGTAGTAGGCAGTGACGATGTGTATTCCGCCCGTCAGTTTGCCCCCGTGCACCTCCATGCACAGCGCGTCCTTGCCGTTGCGGGCCTTGACTTCACAACGGTGAATCTCATCTCTGCCGGTGGTGGAAACTCTCTGCCAGTTAAGTTCAACCGTTGCCATGTCGTAGTTCCTCCTCACTGATACGATGCTGTCGTTCATATACTGATAGGCGGGATGCCCGCGCGACACCGGGGCAATGGCCAGACAGCGCACCTGAGCAGGTACAAGACCTGCCCCTTCAGTGTCGTTGGCTGATTGACAGCAGGGCGCATATGGTATACAAGATACGCGGCATGTGCGAATTACGCAACACTTAAGGGGCATTATGCAACCAAGGCGCGGGCAACAGCTGGTGCAGTCGTTGGAGCGGGGACTGGCGGCGCTGGAGATGGCGCTGGACGGCAGTGTGCGCCCGTCTGAGGTGGCTGAGGCGCTCGGAATCGACCGCAGCACGGCCTATCGTCTGCTCTACACGCTGATGGCGAAGGGCTATCTGCTGCAGGATGAACGCACGCGCGAATTCACCTCGAACCCGGCCAAGTTCTTTCAACTTTACGGCAAGGTGGCGACGCTGCTGGACTGGCCGGACGTTGCCGGCGACTTCCTGACGAAGCTGCGGGACGAGAGCGGGGAGACGGCCAATCTGGGCGTGCGGCAGGCCAATAACGTGATCTATATCGCGCACAAGCCGGGGCAGGCCGCGCTGAGCGTGAATTTCGCGCTGGGCACGAGCCGTCCGCTGCACTGCTCGGCGCTGGGCAAGGCGCTGCTGGCCGCGCAGCCGGATGCGGTCACGGCGGAGTGGGTGGCGAGCGCTCCGCTGACCACGTACACGACCAAGACGATCACCGAGCCGTCACACCTCAAGCGCCATCTGGTAACGGTGCGCGCCGACGGGTATGCGGTCGACGATGAGGAGACCTTTGCCGGCGTGCGCTGCATCGCGGCGCCGATCCATGATCACCGGCAGCAAGTGATCGCGGCCCTGGGCATCTCAGGGCCCACGACACGCATCACGCAAGAGCAGCTGCCCCATTTCGCCCAAACCGTCATGCAGGTTGCCGCGGAGCTGTCCGCCGAACTGGGCGCGCCCAACTCTGACCTCTGATTCTTATACGCCCTCCAGTGTAGCCGGCGAAACCACGACTGCGTCGACCGCGGCGCCCGCCCAGTACAGCCACTCGTAAATCCGGCCCATAAGGTCGAGCGCGTTCCCCCCTCCTTGATGATGAGCAGGTTGAGATCGTTATGGCGGTCCATGTCTGCGCGCGCTGCCGGGCCAGAGAGAGTGGGCGAACGCAGTTCCCCATATTTTCGGTCGACAGAAAGCCAGCATTCACGAAGTTTTACTCCCCCATTCACGTGGCGTCAGCCAGGACGTTGGCACTTTTTGGACGATTGTTCACAGGGAACCCCTATGCTAGAATGGCCCCGCGCGCATTAAAAATTATTTAATTTTGTTGATTTCACACAGCCGGGCTTGCCTGGTCATCAGCTACTCACAAGGGGGAAAGGAACGATGAAACGCTTTTGCCTGGTTCTACTCATCATTGTGTCGTTGGCCCTGGCGGCCTGCCAGCCGGTCGCAACCGAGCCGGCGGGAGACATGTCGATGGAGGCCGCCGAGCCGAGCGGCACGGTCGAG
>JAPPKT010000425.1 GCA_028819675.1 Caldilineaceae bacterium
AGGTTCATGCCGACTGCTGGATCGCCTGCAGGGTGGCGGGATCTTCGAGGGCGCTAATGTCGCCAGGGTCTTCGCCCAGGTAGGAGGCGCGGATGAGGCGGTGCATCACCTTGGCATTGCGCGTCTTGGGGAGGGCGGCAGAGAACCGGACTTCTTTGGGTCTGAGGGGGCGTCCCAACTCGGTGGTGATGCGCTCCTGCAGGGCGGTGCGCAGGGTTTCGCTGGCGTCGACGCCCGGTTTGAGGACGGCGAACACGACAACGTCATTGTCTTTCAGGGGGTGGGGCACGGCCACAGCTGCGGATTCGGTGACGTCGGGATGGGCATTGACCAGGGTTTCGACTTCGGCCGGCCCGAGGCGCTTGCCGGCGATGTTGATGGTGTCGTCGCTGCGGCCCAGAATGTACCACATGCCGTCCTCGTCGATGGCGCAGAAGTCGCCGTGTACCCATATGCCGTCAAAGCGTTGCCAGTAGGTATCGAGATAGCGCTCGTTTGCGCGCCAGAAGCCGCGGGTCATGCCGATCCAGGGCTGGCGGACGATGAGGTCGCCCACTTCCTCGCGCACCGGGTTGCCGGCCTCGTCGACGACATCGGCGTCCATGCCCGGAATGGGCCCGCCGAAGGCGGCGGGTTTGAGCGGTTTGAACAGGCTGCCGGCGAGGATGCCGCCGCTTATTTCGGTGCCGCCGGTGTAGTTGAAGATGGGCTTGCGGCCTTCGAGCACGTTTTCGAATACCCAGCGCCAGCTTGAGGGACCCCAGGGGCTTCCGGTGGCCCCGACCGCCCGCAGCTGTGAGAGATCATGGCGGGTCACGTTGTCGGTGCCGTGGGGCATCAGCGACCGCACGAGCATCGGCGAGAGTCCCAGAAGGGTGATGCGGTGCCTGGCGCAGAGCTGCCAGACACGATCGACTGATGGATAGTCGGGGGCGCCGTCGAAGAAGAACATGGTGGCGCGGTTGAGCAGGGAGGCGAGGACGAGCCAGGGCCCCATCATCCAGCCCATATCGGTCATCCAATAGACGCGGTCACCGGGTTTGACGTCCATGGCGTGGCGCATATCCTGTGCGGCTTTGACAGGAAACCCGCAGTGGGTGTGGACGGCACCCTTGGGGGGGCCGGTTGTACCGCTGGTGTAGATGATCATCAGCGGGTCTTCGGCATTGGTCAGGCTGGTTTCGGCTGCGGGCGCCTGAGGGGGAACCAGTTCATGCCACCAGTGGTCGCGTTCCTCGTGCCAGGGGATCTGTGCGGCGGGTGAGGAGGCGGGGAGCCGTTTGCAGACGATCACATGCCGGACGCTGGAGACACTATTCAAGGCTGTGTCCAGGGTCGACTTCATGGCCACGGCGCGCCCGCGGCGGAGGAATCCGTCGGCAACAAAGACGGCCTTGGCGCCGCCATCGCCAAGACGGCTTCTGATGGCGGAGGGGCCGTAGCCGCTGAACAAGGGCAGGACGGTTCCGCCAATTTTGATCACCGCCAAGAAGGCGACGGCCAGTTCGGGTATCAACGGCATGTACAGGCCGACGGCATCGCCACTGCGGATACCGAGGCTGCGGAGGGCATTGGCGCAGCGGCAGACTTCCTGGTGAAGCTGGGCGTAGGTAAGGGTGAGGGTTTCGCCTTCTTCCCCTTCGAAGATGAGTGCGGGCTCGGACGCGGTCGCGGTCGTCTGGTACTTGTCAAGACAGTTGTGGATGATGTTCATCTTGCCGCCGATACACCAGCGGGCGAAGGGCGCGCCGTCGGTCAGGTCGACGATCTGCGAGTAGGGTTGGGCGAAGCGGATGTCAAGGTCCTCCATCACTGCATCCCAGAACCAGTCGATATCTTCGACTGAGCGGGTGAGCAACTCGTCATAGGAAGAGATGCCGTGCCGGTCCATAAACTGTTGCAGATTGCTTTGTGCGATCCAGTCAGGATTCGGCTGCCAGGCGATGTCCTGGCCGAAGGGGAAGTGCATGGTGGACATGGTGTGTCTCGAACTGGGGAAGACTTGACACGGGATTGCTTAGGTACCGGCCCCATTATAGCGAAGAGTGAGGAAAAGGAAAACAGGCGGCGGGAAAAATGTGTCTCAGAATTTTGGGTGGTCGTTGTCTGAATCAGGATTTACGGGATTGACAAGGATTTTCGGGATGCGGGGCGGTCCGGCGGGCTGAAGCAGGAGGCGGGTCGCTGCACAGAGCTCGTTGCGGCCGAGTTGATGGAGTGGTTCGTGGGGCAAGGACGGGTCAGGAGAGGAAGACGGAGATCTGCGAGCCGGCTGGATTCTGAAGTGCGGACCAGACCGAGGCGACGATGAGGGCCTGGGCGGGCGAGCGAATCAGGCGGGCTGCGCTGCTGAGTTGTGGGAGGGGCCGGCTCCTGGGGTCTGCTTGGGATTTGCTAAGGTGCGGGAAGAGGGACGGGCTGTCAGCCATTTCGATGAGGCTTGTCAGATCGCTGAAGACGAGAAGAATTAACCCCGCTGGCAGAACGCCGAAGCGCGGGGCTGTAAGGGCCAGCCCGAAGGCAAGGCCGACGGCGGCGAAGAGCAGAAGAAGCGTGTAGGCTGCGGCTGCCGCCGTCTGGACCGGGTGGCGATGGCTCGTCCGCAGCAGAAATGCGAGGCCGGCGAGCGCGGCGACGAGCAGACTCAGACCCAGCGCAAGTAAGCGAACACCTTGGAGGTCCGGGCCATATTGCGTGATGGCGGCGACGATGAGGAGGTAGCCGATAGCAGTGGCGGAGATGCCGAACCATGTCCGTCTGGGCGCGAGCGCGCCTGCTGCAAGATGGCCGCCAACAAGGATAAGCGTTGTTGCAGCGGCGATGCCGAAGGCGTAGCGGGCGGTTTCGGTGCCGGGGCGGGCGAGCAGGA
>JAPPKT010000143.1:0-22021 GCA_028819675.1 Caldilineaceae bacterium
ATCTGTACCTGGGCCGTCTGTCGGCCGGTTTCCAGATCCAGGATCGTATCCGGTATTTCATTGACAATCGCAAGAATGTACTGGCGCTGGTGTGGAAGCTGGGACTGCCGACGATGGTGAAATTTCTGCTGCGGCGCCTAGCAATTGCCGACATTGTGGACGTGGCCTATCGGATCGCGGGCGTGCGCGGGGGTCCGGTGGTTCTGCCGCTGGCGGAGGCTGGGATGGACGTCGACAAGCCGGAGCAGCTCGTGCAAGTGCGCGAGTACCTGGAGAGGCATCCCGATCATCCTGCTAATACGCGTGCTCAGGGGCGAATAGCGGGGCCGGGCGAGGTCTGAGAATGCGAAGGCTGCTGGAGGAACTCAGCGGGCTGGACAGGCTGTACAGTGCCCGCGCGGCCCTGAACGAGGAGCAAGTAACGGCGCGCCACCCTCTCTACTGGCTGGCGCACATTGGCGCGCATCTTGGCGACACGGTGCTGTGGGTACTGGTAACCCTTTTCTTGTGGCGACGGGCCCGGGGCGACCAGGAAAGGCAGAGAAGCTTGATAGGGTGGACTGTTTCGTTCGCGTGCGGCGCCGTGGGGACGATGCTGGTCAAGCAGGCGGTGCGGCGTCCGCGACCGGGCAGCGGACGGTTTCTCTACGGGGTTGGGCCCGACGAGCACAGTTTTCCCAGCGGGCACGGTGTCAGGTGCGGGGTTATATTGACCTGGGCGACAACACTTTGGCCGGGTGCAGGAAAACTTGCGCCGTTGCTGGTACTTTGGATAGGCTGGGCCCGGATCGCCCTCAACATACACTACATCGGAGACGTAGCTGCCGGCCTTGTCCTAGGTGCTGGTCTTTCGCAGATTGTTCGCAGGCGGGCAATGGGCGGGCGCAGGAAATGAAGCCAGGATAATGGGCGCATTTCTAGCCAGGCAGATTGATAAAGGGTCTTAGCGCCGCTCGATTCGATACTCATAGACAGCCTCTTCAGTCGTCACGGGTGTCAGGCCGCTGATAGCCAAGACAATCTCACTTTCTTTATCCAAGCCGTCTAAACCAATATGAAGCTCCCCGCCGCTGTCGACCGGCGCCCGTGACAGTCCGGTCAGCGCGCCCTTGTGGAACACCATTGTTTGCACTAGCCACTCCTGCGGGAGTCGGTTGTCGGTCAGCAGCCAGCCTTCGCTAACCCAGTTGCCAGCGCCGTCTTCCCAGTTTGTCGCGTACCCAATTGACGGGATCTCGACTTCGTCGATGAACCAGCCAGGCGCATTCACGGCGTCGTCGGTGACGTACTCGAATCGGACCCATATTTTTTCGCCGGCATAGTCCCGGAGGTCGAATCTCTCATCAATCCAGCTGGGTGACCCGATAAGGCGCGAAAGCGCGCTGCGGGCTGTGTATGCCGAGCCGAAACTGTTGCCGCTTGGGTTATCGGTTGTGGTGCGCTGGCCGGGCAGGATATCCCATTTTCGGCCGTCGCGGCTGACCAGGACGTAGCCATAGTCGTAGTCTTCTTCAATGTCATACCACATGCGCACGGTCATCGTCAGATCTTCGGCTGGGGAAGCGCCGGTGAGGTCGAATTCACGGGTCAGGCGGACATCGGAGTCATCGGCCCGGTTGCTCCACCAGGCGCGGTTGCCGCTGAAGCGTTCCACATCGGCAAATCGAGTCGTTGTGTTGCCATGGAAGTAGATAGTGGCGTCTCCGCGACCACTAATTGAGATGTAATCAACGCCAAAGTTGGCCACAGAGCCACTCTTTGCCCCCTGGGCCAGGCGACCGATGGAGTCTGCCAACGCGGGCATTGGCGCCTGCAACCGCCGGTATCCAAATATGCCTTGTTGGGCGAGTGCGTCGAAGTCGCCGACATAGTTGGCAATGACCCAGTCAGCGAAGACATCTTCGAAGGAAAGACTCAGGCCGGCTTCCTGGAGAGCTGCGTCGAATCCGCGTGTACCGTTTTCAGGTTGGGAAACGACGGCGCGCATCAGGTCCTCGCCGAAGCGCTGCAGGAAATAGGCCATGAAAAGATAGGCACCTCCGTAATGCCTGCCGTTGTCGTTGGGGTCGATGTTCCAGGTGTTGAGCTGCGTGTCCGGGTTGCGGGCGTAGACGCCGGCGAACCCAAGATCGGGAGGATAGCCGGCAACTTCCTGGGCGAGCTCACTCAGCCCTTCGTTGACCCAGGTTTCCTCATTGCGATCATTGTGCCAGTGAACCATGTGCTGAAATTCATGCGCCAGTACGGTTTCGTACAGTTCATAGTCACGGAGTTGAAGCAGCCAGTCCAGACTGATGGAGAACATTTCCTTCTGGTTGGAGAAGGGGTTGGCGAGTGAGCTGAAGGCATCGGCACCGCTGAAGTACCCGGCGATTCCGCGTCCCAGACGCCTAGCGTGGAGTACGTGCAGACGGGGGTCGCCGTCGATTCCCGGGTTCGGCTCTGAACCGAAAAAAGCACGTACCTGCGGATAGATCTGCTGTGCGAAGCGGTCTGCGGAGGCGGCCATGGCATCCGGGTCGAGGTCATGGCCGCGTTCGGCCCAGACGTAGACGACATCGTTCTTGTAGAGCAGCTCAGCTTCAATTTGAAAGTGCTCATTTGAGTCTACGTTCGCCACCCAGAAAGGGATTCGATCCCCGACCGCATATTCGGGGGCGGTTTCCGATTCCGGGATGGAATCTACTCCCGGGCGCAGGCGTAGTGCCAGATCGCGCAGGTCACGGATCGGGACAGGGACTGTCTTTCGGGCCTGCGACTCCTGGGCAAGAGAGACGGGCTGAAGTGTGTTGGATGCGCGGGCGGGTTCGGCGTTTTTTTATTCAGCTGGTTAAGTGTGAAGGTAACCTGAGCTGCCCGGGCCCCTTACGCTTCCGGGGGGGGGACCGTCGGCGCCGCTGCCTGCATCGAACAGGGTATCGGCGAAGGATGTGCAAGCACTCAGGCCCATTACGCCGTATACTAGAATCGCTACTATGGAACTGAGCAGGAATCGCTTTCTAGGCTCATTCATAAAGTTGAGAGGGGCGTGTACGTGCCGAAGCAGGTCAAAGGGCGACTGAATCCTATTGCAGTCCCTGGGCTGGACAGGCGGACAGAAGGGCGAAGGTTAGCGCCGCCCAGAAGCAGCTGGTATTCCGGTCTTGAATCTCAGGCTGATCTCGAAGGGTCGCACCGGTCACGGGCCAAGGACCCGATGTTCCAGCCCGGGCGCGATGGTCCGTTTGGTTGCTTCCCAGCTGATGGGTTGCGGTCGCGGGGCTTCGAAGTTTCGAAAGACGCGGCCCAGAAGGGCTACGGCAACACCTACGTACACGACGCTGCCAAAGAACCAGATGATGCCGCCGCTGATCATCTGATCCTGCATCGTGGTCAGCTCAAGAACAGGCAGGCGGCCTTCATAGTAGCTGTAGGCGGGCGTGTTGCGGAAGGCCAGGGTTACGCCTGTTACCATATTGGGTACCTCTCCACCGAGGATCACAAACAGGAACGCGATGGCGGGGTGCATGGCCCGACGCAAGCGCGGACCAGTACCCAGCGGATGCCACCAGAAAAGCATGTATGTGATCCAGACGCCCCAGAGGCAGAGGCGATAGGTAGAAGGGTGAACCAGGAGCCAGTTGGCGATACCGGGCTCATGCCAGAGGAGGAAGACGCTGAAGGCGAGCATCCAGATCAGGAACGGTTGGGTCAGCCTGCGAATCAGGATCCCCGACCAGGAAGATCTTTTGAGCTTTCTCACGATCCAGCGACGTGCAGAATGCGGCAGGCCGCGCAGGATGACGTGGACGGGGCAGGCCAGCCACAGGAGAGGCGGGGCCAAGAGGCCGATGAGCATCTGTTGGCCGGCCCTACCGATTAGCAGTTCCTGCTGAAGGGTGACAAGGGGAGAATGGAAAGCCAGCGCAAGGGCAGCCGTGCCCGCGCTGAAACTGACCAGCCGGGTCTTGGTAGCAAGTGGAGAGCGGGTGCGCCTCAACCGCAACCAGCACAGAGTGTACGGCAGGAGTATTATGAGGAGGGCAGCGGCAGAGCCAGGATAAAACTCCCAGGTTGTCAGGAGCTCTCCTATCGAGAGGATCATGGATGCAAGCATAGTCGCGGGTGAAGGATTTGCCAAACGGCGGTGGTCAGTAGTCAGTAGTCAGTCGTCAGTGAGGGCTAGGAGTTATGGAGCGGCATTCGCGCATGTAGTGGGACAGATTGAGGGCAGAGTCTTTCAGAAGCCAGCTGCGGGGATGGATGGTTAAGAATGAAGGGCGGAGAGGGGCAGGGCGACGGTGAGCATTTACGAGAAGATGCTGCTTGTAGTACGGGAGATCCCACTTGGGCGGGTGGCGACGTACGGTCAGATTGCGTGGATTGCGGGGGCGGCTTCGCCGCGCATGGCCGGCGATGTACTGGCCGGGTTGCCGTCGGACACAGACGTTCCCTGGCAGCGGGTGGTGAATAGCAGGGGAGGCATCAGTCCCCGTGCAGATCCGATGGCGACGGACCGGCAACGCAGATTGCTTACGGAAGAAGGCATCAGCTTCGAGCCTGACGGCCGCATCGATCTGGACCTGTTTGGCTGGGAGGGGCCCGATCTTGACTGGCTGGAAGCGCAGGGATTTACGCTAATGCCCTGGCGCGCTCGCGGTTAAGCGGTGGCATGAAGCGGAGAGCATGGAGAACGCTGCGCCGCGGTTATGTGCCTTCCGCCTCTTGAGGTTGAATCTGCCAAGCGAGGCGATTCTGAAACAGAGACCTAGCCGCAAGTTGCAGGTCGGAATCGCCCAGGCCTCCTATCAGTGCGAAGACACCGGCGTAGGCCACCAAGCCGGGCAGGACGGCCAGCCATTCATTGACGCCGATCGCGGACAGGCCGTAAAGAAGGAGCCCCATTGCGACTGCCGAGACGAGTGGGCGCCAGACCAGATCCGGCCAAGGGGTTACGCCGACACTGCGGTGGACACGGCGGGCAAAGAGGAGCAGCAGGCAGATTTCGCTTAAGATGGTCACGACGGCGGCGCCGACGAAGCTGAATACGGGGATCAGCAGTAGATTGCCGATCAGATTAAATACGACCCCAAAGGCGAATGCTTTGGTCAGATAGCGCTGCTGGTCGGCGGCAATGAGGACGTACTGGGTCACGCTGTTAACGAAGCCGATTGGGATGCTCCAGATAATCACCTGGAGAGCCAGGACAGAGCCACTTCTGGAAGTCAGCGTTCCGCAGTCGAAGGTCGCGGTAATTCCTTCCAGGATCTGGCAGACACGGCCCGAAATCACGGCGACTTCATCTGAGGCACTTGCGAATTGAACGCCTCCGAGGAGAAAGATCAGAGGCTCGGCTAACAGGGCAACGGCCACGGCCAGCGGCAGGCTTACAATCAGTAAGAGGCGTACGCTAAGCGTGTAGGATCGAATGAGCGCCGCTCCCTCCTGCCTTGCCAGCCGACTCATCAGGGGGAAGATGGCCAGAGTGAAGGTGCTGGGAATGATGTTCAGCCCGTCCAAGTATTTGAGAGCGACGCTGTAGAGCCCTACACTGGCGGCGCCGACAAGGGGGCGAAGAATCCAGATGTCGATGCGCCAGAAGATTGTGGCCAGGAGGTGGTTGATCATAAGCGGGCCGCTGGTGGCCAGCATCGACTTCTGCAGAGACCAGTCCCACGTCCACTGGGGCTTGAACAGGGTTGAGCGAACGAGCCAGTGGAGCCAAATGAGCTGGACAGCGTTTACGACCAGCGCCACCCAGGCCAGGCCGACTATACCCCAACCGAGAAGCAGGATAAGAGCACCCAGGGTTACCTGGAGCAACGCCATGGCGATGCCGAGACCGGCTGTGTACTCCATTTTTTCGAAGGCGTTGAACAGACTGCTGAAGGCATCGGACCAGTTGGCAACCAACATTACAAGCGCGAAGACGGCAACTGATTGCATTTCTACAAGGCCGATGGGAGCCGGCACGTCACGGGTTGTTTCAACTCCAGACCAGCTCGTTGTCATTGACAGGAATGAAGTCCACAAGTTGGCCAAGGACTGGCCCCAATTGGATGCCGCGCCCACCGAAGAGGTGAGTTGGGAACCGCCGACTGCCAGCCCCATGAGAACGATGCTGACTGCCCAAAGCATAGTGCGAAGGGACAGTACATTTGTCAGATAGAGGCTAGACTTGCTCCTGTCGGCCGCAACCTCTCGAGTAACCAAGGTCCCCAGGCCGTAGCGGCTCAGGATTTCGAAAATGCCGTACACGGCGATCACCCATGCATATTGTCCAGTCCCCTCCGGCCCCAGAAGGCGCACGTAGAGCATTGCGAAGACGAAGTAGATTACTCTGTTGGCCAAGTTGAGGCCCATGGGGACGACCGAATTCTTGGCGACGGTACGGGCTTCGCCGGCGGTAGCCTCCGGGCGGTAAAATCGGCCCCACGCCCACCACAGCAAGAGGAGCAGAGAAAGCATTGCCGCCAGGAAGGTGATATAGAGGCCGAGCTTGAAGCTCATGGGGCTGTAGGTGAAGCGGACGGTCCACTGGCCGCTATCGGGCAGATAGACAGTGCGGAAAGCCGAATTTGCGCGGTGAATGGTTAACTCTTGTTCGTCGTTCTCGTCGCCGCCGAAGGGCCGCAAGTAGGCATTCCAGCCGGGGAAGTAGGCGTCGGTGAGGACCAGCCAGCCTCGATCGCTGAGGTTGACATCGACGAAGACGGTGTTTGCCGTGTAACGGCTGATCGACGTGTCTGCAGTCTCCGGGCTGGAGGGGTCGAGAGCTTCGTCCACCGAGGGCGTATCCTCAATGAAAACGGTTCTGCGCAGGTCGGCGTCGAGGAGCGGCTGCTCTGCGGGGGGAACGACGACCGCCTCGGCCGCTATGAAAGCACGGGGGAAGACCTCCAGATTCTCGTATACTCGAAGGGCGTCGTCTTCATATACCTTCCGCCAGGTGTTTGAATTGGGAACCACCAGCTCCGACAGGATGTATTTGACGCCGAGAAGGTCGAGCAGCGGGTTTTCGAGCGCGGCATAGGGATTGTGCCGGTTTGAGGCGCTCGCCGACGCGTAGATGGGCGCGATGCGGTTAAAGAGCAACTCCCCGCTCTGATCGGCGACGCGGTTCAGCAGGTCTACGTACTGTTTTGGAATTATTGAGTCGTAGCCGCGGATGTCCTGCCAACCGTAATACATGCCAACATTGGCGTTGAAGGTCTTGCTGCCGGGATAATCGAAAGAGGTAAATCGGAAAGAGGGGTAGCGGATTTCGCTGCTCAGGTCTGTGCTCTCCTTCTGGTTGATGAACTGAACAATCGGCGGCACATTTCGCAGAGGTGAAAGGCCCGGGTCGGCTGCGGGGTTGAACCGGCCGTGGACTGCAAAGAGATCAAGAGCGAGTAAAGCGATAAAGGAATAGGGAAACAGGCTGGCGAGACGCGCTTTGGTCGCTGGATAGCCGGAGGCGCCACCTGCTTGTTCTTTTTGTCCGCCGGTGTTTTGAGCGGTTTTGGAAGTCCGCCAAAGTAGCAGCCCACTCACGAGGGCGAAGGCGCCGAAACGGGCGATGCCGACGCTTTGGTACCCCCAGAACATGCGTCCGTCGGCAAATGCCGCTTGTGCCAGATCGGATGATTCAACGGCCCGCTGTGCCAGGTTAACAAGGGGTGAAGGTAACAGGTAACTGGCGGCGACGGAAAGGAGCGCAGTCAGACCTGCGGCGGATGCAATGAGTGAAAGAAGGGCAGCTAACCACTTTAGCCGTACGTGGAGTCGCCCGAGCGCGAGGAGTCGTTTTTCGCCGGCACTCGAGCGGAATGAGAGGGCCAGTTCCAATCCGAGACCGCCCAATAGCGCCATGGCGAGGGTGAAGGGAAAGACCCATCTGAAGGGGCTATGAAGCTGATCCCAGCCGGGAAGGCCATAGAAGAGAAGGGCGTAGAGTGGGGTGCCGAATGCGAAGAGCAGGGAGACCAGCGCAAGCGCGGCGAATAGCAGGACAGGCGCGCGCAGGTGCCGGTGTGCGGTGTGGGTCCGCCCGCTGCCCGCAGGGAAAAGGGTTTGGGAAAGTGGGACGGCGATCGCGAACGCGGCCAGCAGCCATGTACTGACGCCCAGATAGCTGCCGCCTTCCACATAGTTCTTGATGCCCCAGAAGATAGTGTTGCTGGGCTCTCCCAGCCAGTTAACCGTTGCTGGCTGCCAGCGGAGGGCCCAGAGGTCGAACCAGTGGTGATGGCTGGGATTGCCGAAGATATCGGGCAGGAAGAATGTAAGGATATGGCGGTCCGGCCAAGCCCATTCGACGACTTGCCGGTAGGACGCGGAGCCTTCGCGGAAGTTCTGCTTCACCAGCTCATAGAGCGGCAGGAGCTGGACTGCTCCGGCAGCAAGGCCCAAGAGCGGGATAAGGAGGATCCAGGCGGCGATTTTGGCCAGTGCTTGCAGAATGTGTCGGTCGGTGGCCTCGCGGCGGGGCTGGTCAGGGATCGCCCTATGCGCAGTCTGATCGCTGGTAGCGTCGCTGAGTCTTCGCCATGCTACGAGAAGCCGCACGATGGTATAGGTGCCCGCCACGAGAAGTGTGTAGTAGAGGAACTCAGGGTGGCCGGCCAGTACGACCATACCGACTACGCCCACACCGGCCACCACATAGGGGATGGGGCGAAATCCGAATACTCCCTTTTCCTCCTGCTTCTGAATCACCCTTTCGATTGCCGCCAGCAGCAGCGGCAGCCAGGAGGCTGCGGCGATGACCATGGTGAAGACGACGCTAACAACCATGAAGCCACTGAACTGAAAGGCGACGCCACTGAAGAGGGCAGCCACCGGCCGCAGCCTTAAGACGCGGCCAAGCAGGTAAGCATTGGCACCAGCGATGGCCAGCTGGACCGCGGTGAACCAACCGAATGCGACTTCGATGGGCAGGAGGTAGAAGAGTGCGCTGAGAGGATAGGCTGTGCTGGCCTGACCGGCGGCGAAAAAAGGTGCTCCGGTAAACAGCTGTGGGTTCCAGAGCGGAAGCTCACCTTGCTGCAGAGTTCGGCGAACGTGAAGTTTCCAGACTGCGTTTTCCAGAACGAGGTCACTGAGCAGCTCATTATGCGGCGAGATATCGGGCTGCACTGATAGCCAAGGTTCGAACCGATAGAGGTTATCATAGGGGAGCAGTGTTTTGCCGGTGAACAGAACCGGGCCGAACCAGATTAGCGGTAGGACAGTCAGGAGGGCGAGGGCGAGCAGGTCGGGGCGGAAACGTCTTAGCCTGTGCATTACGCTGGGGAGGCGGTGTCGCGGCACCTAACGGTGTGCGGCCGGCCGGCCGCTATTCATGACCGGGCGGGGCTGAGTCATAGGTTCTCTGGCGCCCGAGACGCGCTTGCGATGCCTCCAGAGAAGCTCCCACACGCGCCAGACCGACTCCAGTTTGACCGACACATTCATTTTGCTCTGGCCGACTCGGCGATCTTCAAAGTGAATGGGTAGTTCGATGATGCGGAAGCCAAGTTTTTCGCTGAGATAGGCCATTTCAACCTGAAAGATGTATCCGTTGCTTCTTATCGTGTGCAGCCTGATATCCTGTAAGGCGGTTCGCTGCCAGAGCTTGAAGCCGGCAGTCATGTCGCGAACGCGGATCTTCAGAATAGTGCGGCAGTAGATGTTGGCCCACTTGCTGAGGAGACTTCGCCACCAACTCCAGGTTTCATCCAGGGTACCGCCCGGAACATAGCGGCTGCCGATGACAACGTCCATGCCTGTGGCAAAAACCACGCCAAGCATCTGCAAGATGTAGTTTGGGCTATGGCTGAAGTCGGCATCCATCTGAACGACGAAATCTGCCCCATCGGAAAGGGCGCGCTGAAATCCAGCAACGTAGGCCGTGCCGAGTCCGCGCTTTTGCGTGCGATGAATGACCGAAATTCGTGAGTTGACCTGGTTGTAGCGCCGCGCGAGATTATCGGCAATGGCGCCCGTGCCGTCAGGAGAGCCGTCATCAACTATCACCAGACGCAGGTTTTTCAGCGGCAGTGAGAAGAGGTTATCGACCAACTCCTTCAGATTGTCGGCCTCGTTGTAGGTAGGTACCACGACGGCGATTGCCGCATGGCGCCAACTTGAGGAGTCCAAGTTCAGGGCTCCGGCGATGTTCAAATCCTTCGCGTGCACTGCAAGCGAATCTTCTCGGGGGGTACCGGAGTCCATTTCGGAGTGGGATGGATGGGCATGTGGGTCAGGGCTGTCTGCAAGACCTTTCATTTTGCTTTCGGATCAAAATGACTGGTAATGGCACGATTACTCTACGTACACAGAACAACGGACGTTCGTGCCCATTGGGAAGGCAAGAAGGACGACTTCCATTAGAACACAACTATTGTCAATCCGCCACAACATCGCTATACTGAAGGTCGCAAAAAGCGTTAATATCATCATAAAAATGTTCGGCGGCCAGTATCGGGCCGCCGAAAACTTCCCCACCCGACTTCGGCAGCCGAGAGAGATGCAGGATTCATGAACAGAGGCGAATCCACGGATGATTGACGCCGAGAGGTTACTAAGCAGACCAGGCCATTTGCCACAAGCAAGAACGTTGTGCTGGGTCATTGGGCGGCAAAGAGTGGGATTGGCGGGCGTCTTTCTGGGCCTTTGCCTGGCCGCGCTCGCCGCGTGCGCGCCGATTCCTGCTGAAGACCCCAACCTGGCTGTGGAGCAGGTTACCGCGGCGGTTGAAGAAGAGAATGACTTGCCGCCCGGGGTCGTGCCGTTGGAGAGAGTCAACGGGAGCATCATTGCGCAAGGGACAGAAGGGGACGAACCAGCGCCAAGTGAAAGTGCTGCTCCTGCCATTCTGACTGTACGTCGACCCAGGGCAAACATTCGAAGCGGACCCAGTATTGACTTTCCCGTAGTGGCCAGAGCGGTGGAAGGAGATACCTTTACCACTACGGGCCGGACGGCTGAAGGGTGGTGGCGCGTCTGCTGTTTCGACAACCTGGATGAGGGAGACGTTGAAACAGCCCAGACCGCCTGGATGTCCCAGATTGTGGTGACGCCAGACGAGACCGCTGAATCCCTACCCGGTTTGATCCCGCTATTTCCTGAGGATCTTGCGGCCTCCTGGAATGTTCACTATGAATGCGGTTCGCGACGCTGCGCCGTGAATGAGTGCGCGGCTGTATCCAGAACGGAGATACACAACAATAGAGATCTTCGCTGGTTAGCGATAAATCGAATCGTTACCTGGGAGGAGTCGTGCGGTGAAGACTCGACATGGCCACACCAGATTGACCGGCTTGAGGGAACGGAGCGCTATCCCAACTCGACAGGGCTGTTCTTCTTCAACTACTGGCTCGGCCCCCGGCCCGGAATCGCCAACGCGCTATTCCACCTGGAAACGGGAGAAGAGATAGAGGTCTGGTGCAGCGATGAACAGGTAGCCGAAGTTGCGGAAGAAAGCGGTTGGACGACGGTCTATAATGGCCTGACTTGCCACGACGTCAGAACCGGAATGCTTGTTTCAATGCAATACACCAAGCGATGGTTTTTCACCGGCGAATTTGAAGGTGATCAGTACGACCGGGCCTATTTTGGTGACTTTGAAGTCTATAAGGTGAAGCTGGACCAGACGAACGCGCTGCTGGCGATTGTCAATGCAAGGGCAGCCGAGTAAGCTGATTTTACGAACCAAACTTAGTCATACAGTCTCCGCCAATCTGCTGGCCCGGCTAACGCCGGGCCTTGCTGTTTCCAGCTTGCGGAACGGTTCTCTTTAGCAAGATATGGGACTAAATCCCTTCTGTGCAAGACAGTTTTCCAACTCTCGTTTCGCTCTGTCGGCGTAAGCGGCGTAACGTTGGCGTTTATTGCGGACGCGTTCCGGGAGCGGGGGGAGCAGTCCCATATTTGCTTTCATGGGTTGAAAGTCGTCAGCCGAGGCGTGTGTTATGTAGTGAAAGAGAGCCCCGGACATGGCGGCGCGGGGCAGTTGGAGGGGAGGCTCATTTGACAACAAGCGCGCCATATTGATCCCGGCCAGAAGACCTCCCAGCGCGCTGCCCACATACCCTTCAGTGCCAGTAATCTGGCCGGCGAAGAAGAGGTCGTCTCTGTCTTTGAATTGAAGCGTCGGTCTCAGAAGTGTCGGGCTGTTGATGAATGTATTGCGGTGCATCTGCCCGAGACGCACGAAATCGGCATCCTGGAGGCCAGGAATCATGCGCAGGATTTCAGCTTGTGCGCCCCATTTCACGTTAGTCTGAAAACCGACGAGGTTATAGAGGGTGCCGGCGACATTGTCCTGCCGGAGTTGGACGACGGCGAAGGGACGCTTTCCTGTCTTGGGGTCACGCAGGCCCACCGGCCGCATCGGTCCAAAGGCAAGGGCGTCCTTGCCCCGCCGGGCAAGCGCCTCGATCGGCATGCAGCCTTCGAAGTAGCGCTCAAGTTCCTTGTCAGCGCCCGAAAGTTCGAGCCGGGGGGCTGCCAGCAGGGCGTCGACAAAGGCCTCGTATTCTGTCTGATTTAGTGGGCAGTTCAGATAGTCGCCATCGTCGGTACCTTCGCTGCCGGCCTTGTCCCAGCGGTTGCGGCGAAAGGCGATCGTAGTGTCGATGCTTTCCGACGTGACGATTGGGGCCATGGCATCGTAAAAGTAGAGGTAGGGGCCGGTAAGGGACTGGACGGCGCGGGTCATGGCGTCGCTGGTCAGCGGGCCGGTGGCAAGAATGGTAGGGCCCTCGGGGATGGCGGTCACTTCCTGGCGGAGGAGTTCGATGCGCGGGTGGGCGGCGATGCGGCCGGTGATCTCGTCGGCGAACTCATCGCGGCCGACGGCGAGGGCCTGTCCGGCCGGCAGGGCGTGTTTGAAGGCTGTGCGGATCACGAAGCTGCCCAGATGCAGCATTTCGTTCTTGAGAATGCCGAGAGCGCGGTCGGGTAGCGTGCTGCCCATAGAGTTCGAGCAGACCAGCTCAGCCAGACGGTCGGTGACGTGGGCGGGTGTTTGCCGCACGGGACGCATTTCATAGAGACGGACGGAGAATCCCCGTTGCGCCAACTGCCAGGCCGCTTCGGTGCCGGCCAGTCCACCTCCTACCACTGTAACTGTCTTGCCCATTTTTCACTCTGGTTGGATAATGAAACGCTGTTCAGCAAGGGACGGTCCGGGGGTCGATACGGGGCGGCCGCAATGGACCCGGCTCGCGCTGCGCAGGAGAAAATCCGGCATGGGCGACCCCTGTCGCAGCATTGTGCAAGTTTACCACCAACGAGCAAGGCGCCAAAGAAATTCATGATGAACGCAGTCGACTTGATCACCAAGAAGCGTGACGGCGGCGAGCACAGCGCCGACGAGTTGGAATTCCTGATGCGGGGCATCGTTCAGGAGACGATCCCCGAATACCAGATAGCGGCCTGGGCAATGGCTGTCTACTTTCGAGGTATGACGGCTGCAGAGTCGACAGCGCTTACGCTGGCAATGGCCGGAAGCGGAGAGACGCTCGATCTGCGCGAACTGGCGGGGTCGGGAAAGCTGATCGTGGACAAACATTCCAGCGGCGGTGTCGGCGACAAGACTACCTTGACGGTGGGGCCGATCGTAGCGGCGTGCGGGTTACCGGTAGGCAAGATGAGCGGTCGCGGGCTCAGTTTTTCGGGAGGCACGATCGACAAGCTGGAGGGCATTCCCGGCTGGAGCGCCGGGCTGAGTACGGCGCAGTTTCGCCGCCAGCTGAGGGAGGTGGGACTGGTGGTGGCGGCCCAGACGGCCACACTGGCGCCGGCAGACCAGAAGCTGTATGCGTTGCGGGATGTCACAGGCACGGTGCCGAGTTTGCCTCTCATCGCGGGCAGTATCATGAGCAAGAAGCTGGCTGCGGGGGCCGATGCCATCGTACTGGACGTGAAGTGCGGGAGAGGGGCCTTCATGGAGTCGTTGACGGAGGCAAAGGAGTTGGCCGAGCTGATGGTTTCGATCGGAAAGGGGGCTGGGCGGCGGGTGACAGCGCTGGTTACAGCGATGGACCAGCCCCTGGGAAGGGCAGTGGGCAACATTCTAGAGGTCCGGGAGGCTATCGATACGCTCCAGGGAGGAGGACCTCCCGATTTTCAGCAGTTGACGCAGGAGGTGGCGTCCGAGATGCTGCTGTTGGGCGACCCAGGATTTTTCGGAGAGCAGGAGGCGGCGGGAGACGAGGCCGGACGTGAGGCAGCCAGACATAGAGTTCAAGAGGCTCTTGCCTCCGGCGCTGCCTTCGAAAAGTTCGTTCAGTTTGTGGCGGCCCAAGGAGGCGATGCGGCTGCGGTGGTAAGCCCTTGGCGGCTGGCAAGTGCCCCGGTGACAGTGGAACTACGGGCGAAGGAGGAGGGCGTTGTCACCGGCCTGGATGCGCGAGCGGTCGGCCTTGCCGTGGTAGCGCTAGGAGGCGGCCGGCAACGCAAGGGGGACGAGATCGACCACCGCGTCGGCGTGGTCCTGAACTCGAAAGTGGGTGACAGGGTTGCGAACGGGGACCTACTGTGCACGGTCCACGCGGGGGACACGAAAGCAGCCGGTCTGGCGGCGGATCGTGTTTTGAACGCCTACAGTCTTGCCGATATACACGGCCTTGAGCCAGTCGACCCGAACGCGGGGAAGGTATGGAGGGGGGCGCGGGACGAAGTGGATGCGGCAGCCGAAGGACAAGAGCCGTCGATCGTGCTAGACAGGATCACCAGTTGACGCTCTGCCTTTGCGCCACTACTGCTCTGTACATGTTCAAGGTCGACGCGCCAATCGTGAGCCAGTTATAGGAGCGCGTGACCTCTTGTAGCGCGCGAGCCCGCATGGCCCGGGCCTGGACGGGGTCAGTGAAGAGTTGATCAACTGCCCAGGCGATGCTCTGCGTATCGTTGACCCGCACGGTGAGGCCTGTTCGCCGGTGGTCTACGACCTCGGACAGCCCGCCGACCTGGCTGGCAATCACGCTGCAGCCGGCGGCCATGGCCTCAAGAGCAACGATGCCAAAGGGCTCATAGAGGCTTGGAAAGACGGCCGCATCGACGCTGCGATAGAGACAGTCCCGCATTTCACTGTCGATAAATCCAAGTAACTCCACGGCATCCCCGATTCCCAACTCATCAACCAAAGGCTGCAGTTGCTCGCTGTTTCTGCCTGCCACCAGCAAACGCACATCCGGATGTTTCTCGCGAATGGAAGTGAGAGCCTGCAGCAACACTTGGACGCCCTTCTCCGGCGTGATGCGTCCGACGTAGAACAGCAGCTTTTCCCCTAAGGGGGCGAATCTGGCTTTCAGTTCCCTTATCCGCTCCTCCGAGCAAGACTGAAAGGGCGTGACGTCGACGCCATTGGGGATGAGGGTTACTTTGTCCAGCGGCACGTCGAAGAAACTGCGCAGTTCGCCGGCCATGTAGGAGCTGCAGACAATAAGCCGCCAGGATTCGAAGCAAACCTGCCACTCCAGCTGATTGATGTTATGGCTGGTCTCACTGGGCAGGTGCGACTGGTGTCTTCCTCTTTCGGTAGCATGAATGGTGGTAACGAGAGGAATCTTCCAGGCATGTTTCAACTCGATACCTGCGGAGGCGGTCAACCAATCGTGCACGTGAATCAGTGTGTAGGGGTTGTCGTGGTGCAACTCCTTTGCCTTTGACACCAGGTAACGGTTGTTGTCGACGACGCTGTTGAAGAGGTCCAGTGGGTTGACTGAGGGGGTTTCCACCCGGTGGATGGTGACTGAGTCCGAAAGTTCTTCATAGAGGAGCGCATTGCCGCGGTGGGGTGTCAGCAGGTCAAGGTGGAAGTGCGGCGTATTCTCTCCGGAAAGGGCGATGAAAGCCCTCACGAGCTCCGACACATGTCTTCCGATCCCACCTACAACATTTGGGGGATACTCCCAAGAGATGAAGAGGATTCGCATTGGAGATTCTGCGGTAGATTCAGCGTGCGATATGGGTGCGCGACTGTCGGTCTGGCCTGTTGCGCGTCAGGGAAGCTGCACTATTTCGATCAGTTCGCTATGCCCATCGAGTTTGAGCGAGAAGACTGCCAGTTCACGCACACTTGAAGGCAGAATTTCGCCTGCGATCTGCTGTAAGGCCCGCCGCGTGGCCAGGTAGACGGAAAAGGCGGTTGGCGTGGCGTCGTCACGCGTTGATGCCCATTCCCTATAGTGGTCTCCGTTTTGGCTCAGTTCGATGGTCCAATAGATAGGGCCAGGTGGAGCTCCGCCAATCCGTTCCATCAAGAGCGAGTGGAAGACTGGGTCTCCGGCTACGGGTGTAGTCCAGAAGGGAACAGTACTGCCCTGTAGTCGCAGGCGGCTCAGAAACGCCGCGCCTTCATCGGCACTCCCAAGCCAAAGCAGTCCGTCCGCTGCCGCGCCGCTGGCCGCGGCGTCGACTAAAGTTACCGATTTTCCAGTCTTTTTAGACAGTTCCGCCGCTGAGGCCTGCGGCCAACCGAAGTCCAAGCCGGCAACCGCTATCCTGGTCCCCGGCATCTGAGCGATGATCGCTTCGACCAGGTTCTGGGCCGCTTTTGTGGTGGAGGGTCTTGTCTGCGGCTGCCATTCTAGACCAGAAGCGGAGATGACCTGAGCCACAGCGGAGACCTGACGCGCCTGCAGAGGCCCAACAACGGCCACGACACTGTCGTCGCGGAGCATTTTTGCGGCTGCGCGACGGGCATGCGCCGGGTCAGCGGAGGTATCCAAGGCGAGAGGAACCGCCTCGAACTTTTTGAGCGGATAGTCGGCAAGCGCCGCGCGCATTGCTGAAAGGGCTTCGTATCCGCTCTCTCGATGCAGCCCTTCAAAGGGAGCCAACAGACCGATTTTCACAACAGGCAGCGTGGAAATGCAGGAAAGGAGGGACAGGGAAAGCACGAGACAGAAGACGGCACGAGCTGCCGGTGCGGCGCGGACAATCGTATCATAGTACCTTTGCAGCGCGAAATTTTTTGGCACCACAGATTTTTCGTCTGACCGTAGCACTTGATACCGGGCTTTTCCCAGCATCAAAGTACTTAGTGCTCCACAAGACAACCCACTCAAGGCTGATAGCCATAAATCGAGAAATTTCGATCGTGTTCAGCCAGAGTTTGGGCAAAGACATGACGGCCATCTTCACCTGTAGCGAGGAAGAAACAGTAGGATGTCTGACTTGGATTACTGGTCGCTTCGATGGCTCTCAGACCAGGGCTGGCGATAGGACCCGGCGGTAGTCCGGGATGGAGATAGGTGTTGTAGAGGCTTTCCACCTGGGCGTATTCCTGAATCGTTTGCGGCTTCCACCACCAGTTGCCTGTCGTGCCCTTGGCATACTGCACAGTTGGGTCAGCCTGAAGATAAGTCCCGCCAACATCAGGACAACTATTGTTGAGACGGTTTAGGTAGACGCTGGCAATTAGCGGGCGCTCGTCATCCTGGACGGCCTCCCGCTCTACGATCGAGGCCAGAGTGATGAATTCATGTCCGCTCATGCCGCTGCTGCCCCCGCTGAGACCCTCGGCACCGACCCTGTTCTCAAAGTTGTCCAACATGGAAGCGAGGATGATTTCCGGCCCACTTGCGTTGACAGGAAAACGGTAGGTATCGGGGAAGAGATAGCCTTCCAAGGAGTCACCAGGTGAAAGGTCATTCAGAAATTCGTAGTTACCCAACAGGGCCAGGGCCTGCGGCTGGCGGACTGCGGTCAGAAATCGCTCGCTGTCGATCACAAAATTGGCGGCCAAGCGCTCGGCGATCTCCTCGGCCCTGAAGCCTTCGGGAATGGTAACCAGAACCTCCTCGAAACGCGCCTGTTGCAGTTCGAGTGCTATCTCAGGAATGGTCATAGACTCCGCCAGCATGAAGTTGCCGGCTTCAATGTTTCTGTCCAGTTTTTCGACTCGCAGAAACAGGTTGAAGAGGTCGGCATCACGAATGAAGCCGGCTGCGGCGAGGCGGGCCGCAATATAGCGGGCCGGTTCGCCGGGGTTGATTGTAAAGGCCCGGGGACGGGGATCTTCGCCATAAGGAATCAGCAGTTCCTCTTCGCGGAATCTCAGAGTGAGGGCCAAGATCTGCGCCTCAATGTTCTCCGGAGTCAGGGCGTCCTCACCTTCATCGGGATCGATCAATGCGTCCGACTGTTTCTCGACCGCCAGAAACTGTTCTGTCAGGTGGGCGCGCGACACTGTCACGACGCCCCACAGTACGACGATGACCAAGAGGAGAAACCCAGCCCTAATCAGATTGAGGAGCCATGGTTCCCTATGGGTCTGACCTTCAAATCGGCGAGTAACGGTTAGGCTTCTCACAGATGTGTTTCCCGGTTGAGCGGGCATTAGAGATTCGCTGACCATTGGCCCGGCAACCCGCCAATTGTAACATCGGGCTGAGCCAAGACCAACGCGTGGGGCAGTATGTATTCAGCGTGTGCTTTGTTCGGTACCGGTTTGTCTGATATTCTAGAGTGAACGTTGGACAGTGGCACGGTGGTTCCGAAGGCTCGGAATTGCAGAGACCCCTCTGTCAAGCAAGTCCAGTGCGCCATCGGTGGCGTGCTGCCCCTTTGATTGGGCCGTCACAGGATCCGCACTCCTATGGAAAGTTCTTATCTTTGGAATCTGACCGCTTCGGGCCTGGCATTTCTCCTGCCGGCTGGATTCCTACTGGTTGCAGCGTCCGGCATGAGTGCGCAGCGAGCATGGGATGCCGCTTTGGGGGGCATGGCGGCATTCTGTCTGGCGGGGTTGGGATATTGGGCAGCTGGCTTTGCGTTTCAGTTCGGGAGCGTCGGATTTCTGTATTCCGATCACCCCGATCTGTCTGGCTTGTTGCGGGGATGGAGCCCGCTTCCCGAGGGTTGGGGTGTTGGCTGGATAGCGGCCGGGCTGGATGGATGGTTCCTGAACGGGCCGGCGGCTACGCCGGGGGCGATGGGCCTGTTTCTGGCGCACGCGCCCTGGTCAATGACCGCGGCGCTGTTGCCGGTACTGGCCCTGCGCGGGCGGGCACCGGCGCTGGCAACGTTGATCGTCGCGCTGGTCGTCGGTGCAGTTGTCTATCCACTTGCCGGCAATTGGGTACAAGGAGGGGGCTGGCTGGCGGCGTTGGGTAGCAACGCCGGCCTGGGACACGGGTTGGTTGATTTCGGCGGCGGAGGCACAGTCTTTCTCGTATCGGCTTCGGCATCAATGGCCGCGCTGCTGGTTTGGCCGCCGGGGCGGAGGGCCCGGCCGCAGTCAGCCAATTCTGAACTACCTACCGTCCACCTGCCTCTGCTTGCGGTCGTAGGCTCGCTATTCGTGATGGCGGGCGTCCTGGCCTGGGTATGGGCGGGCCCTATTCAGCAGCCCGGCACGAATGCGTACACGGCAATGCGAACAGCCGTAAACGGCCTGCTGTACGCCACTGGCGGGGTGACAGTACCTTTACTCTACACTTGGTTCGTCACCGGCACGAGCGATCCGGGGATGAGCGCCAGAGGACTTGTGGCAGGCGTAATCGCCGGACTGGCCGCGGGGCCATTTCCGGGGCATGCGGGCGCGCTGCTGACCGGGTTGCTTGCCGGGGGGAGTGTGCCCTTTGCGACACACGCGCTGCGGAGAGTTTTCCGTCTTGACGACGGCGCCGGGATATTCGCCACTGCTGGGATACCCGCTGCCATCGGCCTGGTGAGCGTCAGCATATTCGCGGACGGCGCTGCGGGGGCCGGCTGGCAGCAGGTCGGCGCCGGCAGCTACCTGGGCGTGACCGGACAGGGTGTGACAGGGCTGCTGGCTGCCCCGGGATTTCAGAGCAATTTCCTCGGCCAGTTCCAAGCGCAGATGATCGGCATTGTCGGCCTGGGGCTGTGGGGATTCGTAAGCGGCAGCATTATCTGCGTGCCTTTGGGCCTATTCTTCTATGGCTTCGGGCGGGCGGTGCAGAGCGACGAGTATGTGAGGCATCAGGAAGCAGCCCGAGCCAGCCAGCAGCACTGGTCCGAGGGGACGAACGTCGTGCGGGGGGAAGCTTCCTTTTCGCAGGAGATGGCGGCGCGGCCGCCGTCGGAAATGCCCGCGGAGGAGCCTCGTTTTCAGTAGGATTTCCCGGTGTCGTCGAGTAGCGCACAGGTTACCAGGTTGAAGTACTGGGCACCGCCAGGGCCCAGGACGCTGCGAATGAAGTGCAGTTCGCTTACCCTCCAGTCGATCCAGTTCTGAGACCCGCCGCCTTCTGCCGCGCGGCGCAGTTGTTCCGATGCCGTGTGCAGTGCAGGGCGCGGGGCATTGCGTGCGGTACGCGCAAGGGTAATGTGGGGCGAGTAACGGTTCCGTTCCGGCGAAAATCCCATTTGACGGGCCAGGGATTCAACGTCGGCTTGCAGTTCCAGAAGGGCCTCAGATTCGCCTTCGAGTCCAACCCAGAGGACGCGCAGATTGGACCAAGAGCGGAAACAGCCGATTTGGGAAGGCTTCAGCGAGAAGGGGGCGTGTTTGGCCGCGACGGCCGCCAAGCCGTTCTGCAGCTGATGGCGCTGGGCTTTATCCGTTTCGCCCAGGAAGCGCAGCGTAAGGTGCAGGTTTCGTGTGTTGGTCCAGCGCAGTAAGGGGGGCCGTTCGCGCAGCGCGGGGAGTTCTTTCAGATGATCTTGCAGCGTGCGCAGTTGCTGCTTCACACCGTGGGGAATTTCCAAAGCGAAAAATGTGCGCATCGTTGGTACGGACCTCCTGCTTCCAGGACAGTTGAGAGACCGGCTAGCGAATCAACTCCTGCAAATCTGCGGCCAACGCCTCTGCGGTCACATCGGCGCCGAAAAGTGCGCGCCAGTTCCCCTCTCTGTCGATGAGAAAGACACGGGAGGTGTGGTCAAGGAGGTAGTATTCGTCGTCGAGGCTGTGACCTTCGGCGGGGCCTGTGTACAACCCGTAGCCCTTTTTGAGAGCCTCGAGTTCGTTCTCGGGAACGCGAACTCCGAAGAAGCGGGAATCAAAGGCGTGGATGTATGGCTCAAGTCGTGCGGGGCTGTCGCGCTGCGGATCAACAGAGACGAATACGACCTTGAGATCGGCGCCGAGGGCCGGGGCCTTCCTTTCCAATGCTTCTTTTGCTGCGGCCAGTTCCATCATGGTCAGGGGACAGATATCGGGACAGAAGGTATAGCCAAAGAAGAGCAGGACCGGGTCGCCGATCAGCTGGGCGAGATCGAATGGCGCGCCGTCATAGTTTTGGCCGCGAATTGGGGAGGCAGGATTGGGGTCTTCGAAGACCGTGCCGGTGTACTGATGCTGTCGACATGCGGCACCGAGAAACACTGCCAGAAACAAAGCAGTGGCGAATGCCAGGGTGCGGCGCGGTCTCCAAGGGCTGGCCACAGCAGCGGCGAAACGATTATTGCTTCTCTTCATAACTGTTGAGAGAGAGTGACTGTTTGTCTCAGAATTGCTCTGTCGCTTCCCTCTCATAACCGTGCAGAACTTTCAGTGGGTCCCTGTGCCCTGCGCACTTGGGTGCTTTTTCCAAGACCGGTATAGACATCGACCGCCGGCCATGAGCTCCTACAGTCATTCGGTTTGCCAATACTATCACAGGGCATTTCTTCGCGGCCAAACTGAGTGCCAGTCCACCCAATTCGATTTGTAGTCCAGAGGCGACTTCCTTCCCATAGAGTAACCGCTAAGCCATTCTTGTGTACGCGCTGCGTGCCTTCTGCCCAGGTCCGGAATGACGGAACGCAGCGACAGGAACGCTATGGCGGGCTCTTGATGGTCTTATCGGTGTCCGCCAGGTCAGTTTGGGCGTTGCCTCACCCGTCTTGCCTACGCCGGCTCACAGTTGGAACCAGATACGACGCGGGATGGGGGAAGCACGGTCGCCGCGGGTGGACAACGTCACATTGCCCACACAATGGCTGCGGCGCGAGGTTTAGCCGGGGGCGTTGCGGGGGCGGGGCCCCCCCCCAAAGGGGGGGCGCAAAGGCCCCCCCCCCCCCAAAAACGGGGGGGGGGGGCCCCGGGGCCGGGGGTTTGGGGAGCAGCGATTTTTATGGGATATGTTTGATAATGATTTAAAAACACATTTAGCCG